>DASRYP010000001.1:0-13321 GCA_035687165.1 Actinoplanes sp.
CACGGCTTGTTGCGGCCGAGCAGGGCGACCAGCAGTCCGTCGAAGCCGATGTTGCCGGCCACCTGACCGGTCAGCCGGTCGGCGGTGCCGAGCACCTGCACCGCGCCGCCGAGGCCCGCGAGCCCACCAGCGACGACCATGAGCAGGATGTACGTGCGTCCGACGCTCATCCCGGCGGTCTTGGCGGCGGGCGGGTTCACGCCCACCGCGCGCAGCTCGAAGCCGAACGACGACCGGTTGATCATCCAGGCGACGGCCGCGGTGACCAGGACGGCGATCACGATGCCCAGGTGCACCCGCAGCGGCTGGGGCAGGGCGGGCAGCACGGCGCTGGACGCGATCGTCTTGCTGACCGCGTCGGTGCGGCCCGGGTCCTGCACGCCGCTCTGCAGGATCAGCCAGCCGAGGAAGAGCGTGGCCACGTAGTTCAGCATGATCGTGGTGATCACCTCGTGGGCGCCGGTGCGGGCCTTGAGCAGACCGGGCACGAACCCCCACAGCGCCCCGCCGATCAGACCGGCGGCCAGCGCGACGAGCAGGTGCAGACCGGCCGGCAGCGCGATGGCGAAGCCGGCCACCCCGGCCGTGATCGTGCCGATCACCGCCTGGCCCTGGCCGCCGATGTTGAAGAGACCACCGCGGAACGCGATCGCCACCGACAGCCCCGTGAAGACCAGGGGCGCGGCGTAGGTGAGCGTCTCGGAGAGCGGGTTCAGGGCGGTCTTCCAGTCGCCACTGCCGTCGATCCAGGCTCGTACGGCGGCCGGGTCGAAGATCGCCCCCTTGAACAGGTCGGCGTAGGCCTGACTGACCAGGTCCCAGCTCGCCGTGAGGGCGTCGCTGGGCCGGGAGGTGAGGTAGGAGAACGTCGACAGCACGGTGGGGTCGGAGATGACGATCAGCACCGCGCCGATGACCAGCGCCAGGAAGATCGACAGGATCGTCACCGTGACGGTGTTGGCCGACCAGAGGTTGTGTAAGAAGAGGTTGAGAAAGCTCTCCTCCTTCGCCTTCGCCGGCGGCTTCTCGGGGGCGGGCGGAGTCTCGGGCGCGGGGGCTTCGGTGGTCACTCGCTGTCCTCTGCTTCCTGCCCGGGCCCGGTGATGCCGGCCATCAGCAGACCGATCTCCTCGCGCGGCATGTCGGGTGAGACGATCGCCAGGATCCGGCCGCGGTACATCACCGCGATGCGGTCGGCCAGGCCGACCACCTCGTCGAGCTCGCTCGAGACCACCAGCACGGCGGTGCCGAGGTCTCGCTCGTGAATGATCTGCTGGTGGATGAACTCGATCGAGCCGACGTCCACGCCGCGGGTCGGCTGCGACGCGACCAGCAGTTTGAGCGGGCGCGACATCTCGCGGGCGACCACGACCTTCTGCTGGTTGCCGCCGGACAGCGTGCCGACCGTCGACTGCGGTGACGAGGTGCGGATGTCGAACCGGGCCACCCGCTCGCGCGCGGACTCCTGGATCGCCTTGGGGTTCATCGCGAAGCCGTTGCCGAACGGCGCCCGGTCGTAGACGTCGAGCACCAGATTCTCGGCGACGGTGAAGTCCTTGACCACGCCGTCGAGGCTGCGGTCCTCGGGGACGTAGCCGACGCCCGCGCGCAGGACCTGCTTGGTGCTGCGGCCGACGAGGTTCTGGTCCTCGAGCTCGACCTTGCCGGCCCGGAGCGGCCGCAGACCCATGATCGCCTCGACCAGCTCGGTCTGCCCGTTGCCCTGCACGCCCGCGATGCCCAGCACCTCGCCGGAGCGGACGACCAGGTCGACGGCGTCGACCGCGCGGATGCCCCGGTCGTCGTCGACGATCAGGCCCGAGACCTTGAGCACCTCGCGGCCGGGGTCGGCGGGGGTCTTGGTCACCTCGAGGCTGACATCGCGGCCGACCATCAGCGCGGCCAGCTCGTCCTCGGAGGTGTCGGGGCTGGCTGTGCCGACCGTACGCCCGCGGCGGATCACGGTGATCCGGTCGGCGATGGCCTTGACCTCGCGCAGCTTGTGGGTGATGAAGACGATCGACTTGCCGGTCTCGGCCAGCGACCGCATCACGGCGAGCAGTTCGTCGGTCTCCTGCGGGGTGAGCACGGCAGTCGGCTCGTCGAGGATGAGCAGGTCGACCTCGCGGGTGAGCGCCTTGACGATCTCGACCCGCTGCTGGGAGCCGACCGACAGGTTTTCCACCAGGGCGTCGGGGTCGACCGGCAGGCCGTACTTGCGGGACGTCTCCAGCACGTCGCGGCGGCTGCGCCGGCGGTCGAGCCAGCCGAGCGGGCCGCCGCGGACCTCCTCGGCGCCGAGCGCGATGTTCTCGGCCACGGTGAAGACGGGGACCAGCATGAAGTGCTGGTGGACCATGCCGATGCCGGCCGAGATAGCGTCCCGGGGACTGCGGAAGATCTTTTTCTCCCCGTCCACCAGGATCTCGCCCTCGTCCGGCTGCAACATGCCGTAGAGCTGATTCATCAGCGTCGACTTGCCGGCGCCGTTCTCGCCCAGCAGGGCGTGCACCTCGCCGGGCTCCACGGTGAGGTCGATGTGATCGTTGGCCACCAGGTCGCCGAAGCGCTTGGTGATACCGCGCAATTCGAGTCTCAGCGGAATCTCCTGACTTCGGCTTCTTTGGGGGGTTTACCAGTACAACTGGAACCGCCGCTCGGCTGCGAGAACCCTCGCGGCCGGGCGGCGGTCGATACGTTACCTAGTGTTGCGTCAGGACGGCGCGCTGGCCGACTCAACCTTGATCGTGCCGGCGATGACGTCCGCCTTGAGCTTGTCGACCTCGGCCTTCAGCTCGGGCGAGACCTTGCTGTCGAACTGGTTGTACGGCGCCAGCGAGACACCGTTGTTCTCCAGCGTGCCCAGGTAGCCCGGGGTAGCCGCGAGGGGCTGACCGTTGGCCCCGGTGACGACGGCCTTCTCGACCGCGTCGGTGATGTTCTTGACCACGGTGGTCAGGAACACGTCACAGTCCTGCGCGGCGCTCTTGCAGCCGTCCTGGTCGACCCAGACGATCGACACCTTGCCGCTGGAGGCCTTGGCCACCTCGGCCGCGCCGAGGCCCGTGCCACCGGCGACCGGCATGATCACGTCGGCGCCCTGGGCGACGAACGTGTTGGCCAGCGCCTTGCCCTTGGCGGGGCTGGCGAAGTCCTCGGCGAAGCTGCCGTTCTGCTTGGCCTTGTCCCAGCCGAGCACCTGGACGGTCTTGCCCTTGACCTCGTTGTACTTCGCGACGCCGTCGGCGAAGCCATCCATGAAGATGGTCACCGGCGGGATCTTGAGGCCGCCGAAGGTGGCCACCTTGCCGGTCTTGGAGTAGCCCGCGGCCAGGTAGCCGGCGAGGTACGCCGCCTGCTGGGTGGCGAACTGCATCGGGTAGACGTTGGTGGCGCCGGGGATGGCGCTGTCCACGATGCCGAACTGCGAGTTCGGGTTCTGCGCGGCGACCGCCTTGGTGGCGTCGCCCATCAGGCCGCCGACCGAGAGGATGAAGTTGCACTTCTGGGTCGCGAAGCCACGCAGGTTGGGCTCGTAGTCGGCCTCGGCGGTCGACGCGACGTACTTCGGGTCGACGCCCGGCGCCTCGCTCTTGGCGGCCTGCAGGCCGGCCCACGCGGACGCGTTGAAGGACTTGTCGTCGATGCCGCCGGTGTCGGTCACCATGCAGGCCTTGTATGCGGCAGCCGCGGCGCTCGAGCTGCCGCCGGCGGGGGTCTCGTCAGGTGCGTCGCCGCAGGCCGCGGCGGCGAGCGTCAGCCCACCTGCCGCGAGAATCGCCACGAGCCGGTTCCCACGTACTGGGCGCAAAACGCCCTCCTTCCAACGCACACCGACATTTGTCGGTGAGTCTTCACCGCGGGAGCGTAACGGCAGGCCAGAACGTCGGACGTACTTTGCGCCGGACTGTTGGCGCACCGTTATCCAGCCGCAATCGCCGGAGCGGCAAGGCGTCGCTTCTATCCGTTAGTGCGGCAAATCATCGGCCGGTGTGGTAACAGGCGCGAAATCTTCCCGCCCAGGCTGAATCTTGCCGGAACGGCGCCAGGCGATCACTCCCAGGACGCCGACGACGGTGCCGATCACCAGTGAGGCGGCGATCAGCACCGCGTGCACGAGGAGGAACGAGGTCGGGCGGCCGTCGGCGAACGAGCGGTCGTCCTTCCAGATGGCCAGGCCGAACCGGGGCCAGATGACCCACGTCCAGACCCCGACCGCTGTCAGGAAGACCGCCCACCGTCGCGTGATGACCATGCCGCGATTATTCCAGCGAGCCGTCCGTCCGCCGGGACGAGGTCGCCCCGGGTGACCTGCTCGTCCGCCACGGGCGTGTCGACCCGCGCCAGACCCTGGCCACCGATCCTGGTCAACCCCAGGCCTCCCGGCGGGGCGTACGAGCTCTGCTCACTCGCTGGTCAGCCGGACCGCGATCCGGGACCAGCCGGCACGCACCTCGGCCTCGGTCGGGGGCCGACCCGGGCGTACGCGCCTGGTCTCGTACTCCTCGTCGGTCTCGCCGCCGTTGTCCCCCGGCGCCTCGGCGGCCGCGCGGGCCAGGTCGATCTCGTCGCGGATCGCGTCGGCGTCGGGGCGGGGCAGCAGCGGCTCGACGACCGCCATCAGCTGCTCGTCGGCGACCACGGCCTGGGCGAGCGCGAGCGCATGGGCGCGTTCGTAGGGCCCGCAGACGACCGGCTCCCAGTCCTCCTCGTCGCCGAGCGATCCGATCGTGATGACCCAGGGAAGGTCGGCCACCGGCGAACCGGCCGGCAGGTCCAGCGTGACAAGAGTGCCCACGGGGACATCATTCCGGGCTGGTGTGCCGAATCCAGGTATTTTGCCCCACGGGAGCAGTTTTATCGTCAGCCGAAAGGTCGACCACGCGGCCGTGCGGACTGGTGGCCGCCCAGGCCGCGCCGAAGAGCAGCAACTGGTTGAAGACGTAGAGGTAGACCAGCACGCCGACGGCCGAACCGACCAGACCGTAGGCCGGGTTGCGCTGCACCAAGCCCACGAATGACTTGCCCACGGTGTTCAGCAGGGTGATGCCGATGCCGACCTGCAGCACCGGCGGAGCCATCCGGCGCACAGTCATCCGCAGCCGGGGCACGGCGGCCAGCAGGGCGGCGGCGAGCATCAGGTTGACCGCGACGGTGAGCAGCAGGCTCGACGCCGACCGGACGAAGCCGCTGGACATCCAGTCGAGGATGAGCTGAAGGCCGTAGACGGCGAGCTGGGAGAGGGCCAGCAGCAGCAGGATGCCGAGCAGAACCAGCAGATCGAGAGCCTGCCGTACGCCGAAGTAGCCGGGCTGTTCGTTGAGCCGCCAGATCAGCCGCTGCGAGGAGCGGATCGCCTCGACCCAGGCGATGCCGGTGAAGGTCAGGCCGACGATGCCGACGATGCCGACCGTGCGGCCGGTGTCCAGGATCGCCCGCACGTCGAGGAAGGGCAGGTTCTGCCGCAGGAAGTCACGGACGATGTCGAACAGGTCCTTGTTGTTGTCGAGCAGGATGCCGAAGATCGAGTAGCCGATCAGCAGCAGCGCGAAGACCGCGAAGAAGCCGTAGTAGGCGATCGCCGCGGCCAGCCGCCCGCCTTGCGCGTCGTCGTAGCGCACGATGGCCCGGCTCAGATGATCGAAGTATCGGGACCGGCGGCGCAGCCACATGACGCGAGACTCGACGGCCTCGTACGCCCGATCGATCGGATTCACGCGGTGACGGTAACCGACGTCACGTCGCGGCACGCTCAGACGCCCGGCACGCCCCCGAGCGGGTAGTCCCGGCGCCGGCGCCAAGGCCCCTCGCCGCCGTGCGAGAACAGGGTGAACGCGGACACGTGGAACTTCGCCGAGAAGCCGGCCAGGTCGTCGAAGACCGCGTCCAGCGCGTCGGCCGGCACGTCCTGGGCCACCGTCACGTGCGGGTGGTAGGGAAAGCGCAGATCGCGGTGCACGTCGCCGGAGCTCACGATCGCCTCGGCCAGCAACTCGCACTCGCTGATGCCGACCGCGAGGGTCACGAAGACGACCTCGGTGATCGGGCGGAACGTGCCTGTTCCCCGCAGGTGGATGGTGAACGGTGTCTGCGTGGCGGCCACCGCTTCGAGGTGCTTCTCGATGCGGGACAGCGCCTCGGTCCGCACCTCGGTGGGGCCGAGCAGCGTGACGTGCGCCGGGGTGTACGCCGCCTGGGGATCGCCGGCGGCGGCCCGGCGCTCGGTGAGCAGCTCGCCCCAGGGCTCGGGGATGTCGACCGCGACGCCGATCCGCGTCGTGAGGAGCTCAGGCACCGCGTGCTGGGCTTAGAAAACCGACGTTCTGGTAGGCCTCACCGAGCGTCACGGCGGCGACCGCGCGGGCCTTCTCAGCGCCGATCGCGAGCACCTTGTCGAGGTGGCCCGGGTCTTCCAGATAAGCCTGGGTGCGCTCCTGGATCGGCCGGACGAACTCGACCACGATCTCGGCGAGGTCCTTCTTCAGATCGCCGTAGCCGCGGCCGTCATATTGCTCGAGCAGCTCGTCTATGGTCCGTGTGGTCAGCGCGGCGTAGATCGTGAGCAGGTTGCTCACGCCCGGCTTGTTCTCCTCGTCGTAGAGGATCTCGCGGCCGGTGTCGGTGACCGCCGACTTGATCTTCTTGGCCGAGCGCGCGGGGTCTTCCAGCAGCTCGATGATGCCGTTCGGCGAGGAGGCCGACTTCGACATCTTGGCCGTCGGGTCCTGCAGGTCGGTGATCTTGGCCGTGTCCTTGACGATGTATGCCGCGGGGACGGTGAACGTGCGACCGAAGCGGGTGTTGAACCGCTGCGCCAGGTCACGGGTGAGCTCGAGGTGCTGCCGCTGGTCCTCGCCCACCGGCACCTGGTCGGCCTGGTAGAGCAGGATGTCGGCGGCCTGCAGGATCGGGTAGGTGAACAGGCCCACCGTCGTGGTCTCGGCGGCCTTGGCCGACTTGTCCTTGAACTGCACCATGCGCCCGGCCTCACCGAAACCGGTGATGCAGCTCAGCACCCAGCCGAGTTGGGCGTGCTCGGGCACGTGGGACTGCACGAAGAGCGTGCAGCGCTCGGGGTCGAGGCCGAGCGCAAGCAGCTGGGCGACCGAGACACGGGTGCGCCGGCGCAGCTCGGCCGGGTCGTGCCCCATGGTGATCGCGTGCAGGTCGACCACGCAGTAGAAGGCGTCGTGTGTGTCCTGCAACGCCACCCAGTTCCGGACCGCGCCCAGATAGTTGCCGAGGTGGAACGAATCGGCGGTCGGCTGAATGCCGGAAAGCACGCGTGGGCGGCGGGCGACATCGGACATGCCGACCATTGTGTCAGCCGCTCGCGACATTCCGCGAACCGCCCGTACCCCGGCTCTCAATGTTTGAAGATGTTGACTTTTGAGCGAGAATGGTGGAACCTCAGGATGTCCCGGCGACGTGCCTACGCTTGCCGGAGCAACTCAGCGAAGGGGAATCGCGCCGTGAAACTGCTCGTCACCGGGGGCGCCGGCTACGTCGGCAGCGTCACCAGCAGGCTGCTGCTGGATGCCGGCCATCAGGTCACCGTTCTCGACAACCTGGTCACCGGCTTCCGCGAGGCGATCGCGCCCGACGCCACCTTCGTCGAGGCCGACATCGCCGACGCCGCCCACGTGCTCACCCCTGGCTCCGGTTTCGACGCGGTGCTCCACTTCGCGGGCCTGATCGCCGCGGGCGAGTCGATGGTCAAGCCCGAGCTCTACTGGCACGACAACGTGGTGAAATCGCTCGCCCTGCTCGACGCGGTGCGCGCCGCCGGGGTGTCGCGCTTCATCTTCTCCTCCACCGCCGCCGTCTACGGCAACCCGCTCGAGCTGCCGATCCCCGAGTCCGCGGTCAAGGCCCCGACCAACACTTACGGGGCGACCAAGCTGACCTTCGACCACGCGCTCACCTCCGAGGCGTTCGCGCACAGCCTGGCCGCGGTCTCGCTGCGTTACTTCAACGTCGCGGGAGCCTACCTCCGTGACGGCCACGAGATCGGCGAGCGCCACGACCCCGAGACCCACCTGATCCCGATCGCGCTGCAGGTCGCCGCGGGCAAGCGCGAAAAGCTGCAGCTGTTCGGCGACGACTACCCCACCCTCGACGGCACCTGCGTGCGCGACTACATCCACGTGGCCGACCTGGCCCGCGCCCACCTGCTCGCGCTCGACGCGGCCACCCACGGCGAGCACCGCATCTACAACCTGGGCAACGGCAACGGCTTCTCCAACCGGCAGGTCGTCGAGGTCGCCCGCGAGGTCACCGGCGCCGAACTGCCGGTCGAGATCGCCCCGCGCCGCGGGGGCGACCCGGCCACCCTGGTCGCGTCCTCGGCCAAGGCCCGCGAGGAACTCGGCTGGGTCCCCGAGAAGAACACGCTGCAGGCCATGATCGGCGACGCCTGGACCTTCTACCAGGCCCACGTCGCATGATCGTCGACGACGCACTCGCCGCGTTCCGCAAGGAGTACGGCGTCGAGCCCGCCGGCCTGTGGGCCGCGCCCGGCCGGGTCAACCTGATCGGCGAGCACACCGACTACAACGAGGGCTTCGTCCTGCCCTTCGCCCTGCCGCAGCGCACGATCGCCGCAGTGGGCCCGGCCCCGGCCGGCGAGTGGACCGTCTGCTCCACCTTCGCCGACGAGCCGGTCAGCTTCGGCCTGACCGAGCCGGGCGAGGTGACCGGCTGGGCGGCCTACGTTGCGGGTGTCGTCTGGGCACTGCACGACGCGGGCTACGAGGTCCCCGGCGCGCAGATCGCGCTCGCCTCCGAGGTGCCGCTCGGCTCGGGCCTGTCGTCCTCGGCCGCGCTCGAGTCGGCGGTGCTGACCGCCCTGGTCGACCTCGGCCGGCTCGACCTGCCCCTCGAGAAGCGTCCGGCGGTCGCCCAGCGGGCCGAGAACGCCTATGTGGGCGCACCCACCGGCATCCTCGACCAGTCGGCGTCGATCCGCTGCCAGGAGGGCAAGGCCCTCTTCCTCGACTGCCGGACCAACGAGGTCGAGCAGATCCCGTTCGACCTGGCCGCCGCGGGCCTGGCCATCCTGGTGATCAACAGCAACGCCCCGCACCAGCACGTCGACGGGGAGTACGGCGCTCGCCGCAAGTCGTGCGAGGAGGCAGCCCGGCTGCTGGGCGTGCGAGCCCTGCGCGACATCACGGGCGCCGAACTGGACGTCGCCCTGGCCCGCCTCGACGACGAGGTGACGCGCCGCCGCGTACGGCACATCGTCACCGAGGACGACCGGGTGCTCGCCACCGTCAAACTGCTGCACGCCGGCGAGATCCGCGAAATCGGCCCACTGCTGACCGCCTCGCACGTCTCGATGCGCGACGACTTCGCGATCACCGTGCCGCAGGTCGACCTGGCCGTCGAGACCGCCCTCGAGGTGGGCGCCTACGGCGCGCGGATGACCGGTGGCGGCTTCGGCGGCTGCGTGCTGGCCCTGATCGACGCCGACCGGGCCGAGGCTGTCACCGCCGCGGTCGAGGAGGCGTACGCGACGGCCGGTTTCACTCCCCCGACTGCATGGACCGTCACAGCGGGCCCGGGCGCCGGAAAGCTTTAGCGGAGTGTCCCGGCGGGTATGCGGCGGGCATGACGACTTCGCAGGGGAATCAGCCCGAGCAGGAACAGGACGAGCCCAACCAGTTCGGGTTCTCGGGTGCGGCGACGGCGCCGGAGCCAGTCGAGGAGCCGGCCGAGGGGTACGGGGAGAGCATCGCCGTGCCCGCGGGTGATCTCACCGAGGCGATCAGTGAGGCGATCGACGAGGTCACCGAGCGGCGCGAAGAGCGCGAGAAGTCCTAGGGGACCTGGTGCGGGACGGCGGTGCTCTCGCGGGCCACCAGGCGGTGATCCACGCGCAGCTCCCGCGGCGGCCCCGACGCGGCCGGCCCGTCGCCGAGACGCTCGGCCAGCAGATCGACGGCGAGCTGGGCTATCCGCGGAGCGTCCGGCGCGACCGTGCTCAGCGTCGGTGGCGAGAAACGTCCGTCCTCGACGTCGTCGAAGCCGATCACCGCGACGTCGCCGGGGACGGAGACGCCCCGCGACAGCAGCGTGCGCAGCGCGCCCAGCGCGAGCAGATCGTTGAAGCAGAACACCGCGTCCGGCGGGCCGGCCGCGGCCAGCAGCCGGGCCATCGCCGCCGCCCCGTCGGCCCTGCACCCCGATCGCCGCGATCCGCCGCCGGCCCAGCGCCGTCAGGTGCCGGGTGGCGTCGGCCGCCGCCGCGGTGTTGTCGATCGCCACGTGCACCGCGCTGTCGACGGCGTGGGGCACCCTGCCGACCAGCACCGGCAAGCTCGTGTGGGCGACCGTGCTCCCGCGGCGCTAGGTGCTAGCGCGCCTCGATGATCATTCCGGCGCCGACCGTGCGGTTGGTGCTCTCGTCGATCAGGATGAAGCCGCCGGTGGTGCGGTTGCGGCGATACTCGTCGGCCAGCAACGGCACGGTGGTGCGCAGCCGCACCCGGCCGATCTCGTTGAGTGCGAGCCCGTCGGCCTGCTCGTCCCGGTGCAGGGTGTTGACGTCCAGCCGGTACTGAAGGCCGCGAACCACCCCACGGGCCGAGCGGGTGGTGTGTTTGATGGCGTATTTGGCACCGACGCGCAGCGGCGCCGACTCGTCCATCCAGCAGACCATCGCCTCGATGTCCTGGGCGACCGCCGGGGCGTTGTGCGGCCGGCAGATCAGATCACCGCGCGAGATGTCGATCTCGTCGTTGAGCCGCACCGTGACCGACATGGGCGGGAAAGCCTCGCCGACCGGGCCGTCCGCCGTGTCGATGCCGGCGATCGTGCTGGTCATGCCGGACGGGAGCACCATGACCTCGTCGCCCGGCTTGAGCACACCCGAGGCGACCTGGCCCGCGTACCCGCGGTAGTCGGTCACGGTCGTCGACTGCGGACGGATCACATATTGCACCGGGAACCGCACGTCGACCAGGTTGCGGTCGCTGGCGATGTGCACGTGCTCGAGGTGATGCAGCAGCGACGGGCCCTCGTACCACGGGCTGTTCTCGCTGCGCGAGGCGATGTTGTCGCCGTTCAGCGCCGACACCGGGATGATCGTCAGGTCGGTGATCTCAAGCTTGGCCGCGAACGAGGTGAACTCGTCGGCGATCCGGTCGTAGACCGCCTTGTCCCAGTCGACCAGGTCCATCTTGTTGACACAGAGCACCAGGTGCGGAACCCGCAGCAGGGACGTCAGGAACGCGTGCCGGCGCGACTGCTCGACCAGGCCCTTACGCGCGTCGACCAGGATCAGCGCCAGGTCGGCGGTGGAGGCGCCGGTGACCATGTTCCGGGTGTACTGGATGTGCCCGGGGGTGTCGGCGATGATGAACTTGCGCCGGGGCGTGGCGAAATAGCGGTAGGCCACGTCGATCGTGATGCCCTGCTCGCGCTCCGCCCGCAGGCCGTCGGTGAGCAGCGCCAGGTTGGTGTATTCGTCACCGCGCGACGCGCTGGCCGCCTCGACCGCTTCCAACTGGTCGGCGAAGATCGTCTTGGTGTCGAACAGCAGGCGGCCGATGAGGGTCGACTTGCCGTCGTCGACGCTGCCCGCGGTGGCGAACCGCAGCAGGTCCATGCGTGCGGCCGGAGCCGACTCGGCTTCCAGGACGGCCTGACTCATCAGAAGTAACCCTCTCGCTTGCGGTCTTCCATCGCGGCCTCGCTGACCTTGTCGTCCCCCCGGGTCGCGCCCCGCTCGGTGATCCGGGTCGCGGCGACCTCGTCGATCACTTTCTCCACGGTGTCGGCCTCGGAGAGCACGGCCGCGGTCTGCGAGGCGTCGCCGACGGTACGGTAGCGGACCCGGCGTACCTCGGAGGTCTCGCCGTCGCGGAGCCGGATGAACTCGTTCACCGCGTAGAACATCCCGGCACGCTCGACGACCTCACGGTCGTGCGCGTAATAGATGCCGGGCAGCGGGATCTGCTCCTTGGCGATGTAGTGCCAGACGTCCAGTTCGGTCCAGTTGGAGAGCGGGAACACCCGGATCGACTCGCCGGGGTGGTGCCGGCCGTTGTAGAGCCCCCACAGCTCGGGCCGCTGGTTCTTGGGGTCCCACTGGCCGAACTCGTCGCGGAAGCTGAACATGCGCTCCTTGGCACGCGCCTTCTCCTCGTCGCGGCGGGCGCCGCCGAAGAGGGCGTCGAACCGGTATTTCTCGACGGCGGCGAGCAGCACCGGGGTCTGGATCCGGTTGCGGGTGCCGTCGGGCAGCGCACGCACGTGGCCGTTGTCGATCGCCTCCTGCACGCTCGCCACGACCAGGTTGAGCCCGAGGGTGGCGACCCGGGTGTCGCGGTACTCGAGCACCTCGGGGAAGTTGTGGCCGGTGTCGATGTGCAGGACCGGGAACGGGATGCGCGCGGGGGCGAACGCCTTCTCGGCCAGCCGGAGCATGACGATCGAGTCCTTGCCGCCGGAGAACAACAGCACGGGGCGCTCGAACTCGGCCATGACCTCGCGCATCACGAAAATGCTCTCGGCTTCGAGGGCATCCAGATGCGAGACGCGGTAAGGCTTCGTCTGGCTCATCGGTAAGCTCCAGACCTCTCGGGGGTCGCATTTCAGGACGTCATTCTGACGGAAGGTGACGTTGCAGCGCTGCAAGCAACCGAGGGGCGAGATCCTTACGGCACACGACGAGGTCGGGAAGCTTGGGATCGGCCTCGTTGTATTTCAGCTCAGAACCGTCGATCCGGCTAGCGTGCAGCCCGGTGGCCAATGCCACAGCGACCGGCGCGGCCGAGTCCCACTCGTACTGTCCGCCCGCGTGCACGTAGGCGTCGGCGTCACCATTGATCACGGCGGCGATCTTGACCCCGGCCGAGCCCATCGGCACCAGCTCGGCCCCGGTCTCCGCGGCGAGCGCGGTGACGAACGCGGGTGGCCGGGTGCGGCTCGCGGCGATCCGGATCGGGCCACCCGTGGCGGCGGTCAGCGGCAGCGGTGGATAGGCCGGCGCGTGGTCGGTGGCGATCGTGCGGTGCTGCGCCGGCATGGCGACCGCGCCCGCGGCGAGGCAGGACGGGCTCGAACAGTCGGCCGTCCAGAGCGCGACGTGCACCGCCCAGTCGCTGCGGCCCTCCTCGGCGAACTCCCGGGTGCCGTCGAGCGGGTCGATGATCCAGACCCGCGTGGCACCCAGACGCTCGGGGCGGACGGTGGTGTGCTCACCCTCGCGCCACGCGTCACGCGCGTGGTCGTCCTCCTCGGAGAGGACGCCGTCGGCCGGGCGCCAACGGGCCAGCTCGGCGCGCATCAGGTGGTGCGCGGCCTTGTCGCCGGC
>DASRYP010000002.1:0-11778 GCA_035687165.1 Actinoplanes sp.
GGGGTCGCTGCGGCAGCACGATCTCGGTCAGTGATGATGACATCAGCGGGTGTGGTCCTGTTCTCGGTCACGGTTGTCTTCGCAAACACCATGATCACCAACAGGCCACACCCGTCCTACACGGACCCCGGCCCCGCAGCAGGCCCACCCAAACCCGCAGCTCACACACCCCTCAACCGACTACGCAATAGCCCTGGGGGTCGTGAGTTGGAGCGCAAGGTCCAGCGGACCCAGAACCTGGTCACCTCGATCAACGCCGTCTACGTGCCCTGCTGCACGTTCCTGCTGTTCCTCATGCTGGCCGGGCCGGCCAAGGACTCGCTGTCTCTGGGGCAGTTCCTCACCTTCGTGACCGCGTTCACGGCGTCGCTCGCCGCAATGGTCCAGGCCACGAATTCGCTGTCATCAGCGGGCGTGGTGATTCCGATGTTCGACAAGATGAAGCCGGTGCTCAGCGAATTGCCCGAGGTGTCCGTGAACAGCACCGTCCCGGAGCATCTCACCGGGGACATCGAGGTCGCCGACGTATCGTTTCGTTACGCCGAGGGCACCCCGCTCATTTTGGATAAACTGTCTTTGCACATCAGGGCCGGCGAATTCGTGGCTCTGGTCGGGCCTACCGGATGCGGCAAGTCGACACTGTTGCGGCTGTTGATCGGCTTCAACCAGCCAACATCCGGAGCAGTACGGTACGACGGGGCGAACCTCAGTCAGCTCGACCTCGCCGAGGTCCGGAGTCAGTGTGGTGTCGTCCTGCAGAATTCGGTCCCGTTCAGCGGCACGATCATGAGTAACATCTGCGGCACGGCGGCCTACTCGACGGACGAGGTGTGGGCCGCGGCGAAGCTGGCCGGTCTCGACCAGGACCTCCGCAAGATGCCGATGGGTCTGCACACTCTCATCAGCGACGGTGCGGGAGCGATGTCCGGCGGCCAGCGGCAGCGGCTGATGATCGCCCAAGCGCTCATCCGCCGTCCCAAGATTCTCTTCTTCGACGAGGCCACCAGCGCGCTGGACAACGAGACCCAGGCCATCGTCGCCGAAAGCACGAAGGCCTTCGCGGCGACACGCATCGTCATCGCCCACCGGCTGTCGACGATCATGCACGCGGACCGGGTCGTCGTATTGTCCGAGGGACGGATCGTGCAATCCGGGACCCCCGAAGAGCTGCTGTCCGACGAGGACGGCATCTTCCACGACCTGGTGCGGAAGCAGATCGTCTGATTCTCGGGTATCCCGTTCCCTGGTGAGCTCGTGCCGGAACGGACCGTCACCCTAAGGCGCCGTTCGAGCTATGGTCCCGGCATCCGTAAGTGTCTGTTCGAGCTCATCGCGCCCTCTGATGCCGAGTTTTCGATAGGAGTTGGTCAGATGAATTTCCACGGTCCGGCATTGGATGAAGAGCTTCTCGGCGATCTCCCGATTGGTCAGTCCAGTGACGGCATGGGTGACCACGCGTCGCTCGGCGAACGTCAGCGTGCCGGTCTTGCCGGAGGTGCGCTGTGGGCGGGCTCCTGACGTCACGAGTCCGTCCGTAGCGCGCCGGGAAAGATCGGACGCGCCACAATCGCCCGCCAGCTGGACCGCCGTCCGCAATACGGGCCGGGCGTCCTCGTGCCGGCCGGCGAGCACGAGCGCGGCGCCGTAGTCGGTGCGGCAATGCGCCCGGGTCAGCTGGTCCGGGGATTGATCGGCCAGGACGACAGCGGCCCGGAGCGCTTCCAAGCCCTGACCCTCTCCGGATACCAGGCCTTGTGCGCGCAACGCCATGGCGATCGGGCCGGGTGTACCCCACAGACGGGCAAGCCGGACCTCCTCGGCAGCGAGAGTGACGGCCCGGGGCGTCATCCCCATCCGGGCGAGGGCTATCGCTGCCTCCGAGCGCCACGGCATCACCGCCGGATTGTTGATCGGCCAATGCTTGACGCGGCGCCCGGCCATCATCAACAGCCGGGCGCCGTCGCGCGGCCGCCCTCCCGCGACAGCGAGCCGGCCGCGGGTGAACAGGACCGCGTTGCCGGCGAGACTGAGCCGGAGTTCGCCCATGAGACCCGCGTTCACAAGGATTGATTCCGCCTCTTCGAGGCGCCCTTGGCCGATGAGCAGGTCGGCGGATCGAGCCACGAATTCGGCGGCGGCCCCGCGACGAACTCCGGCATCGCAGCCCGGATACAGCTCGAGGCTCTGCCGGGCAGCCGCGGAAGCGGCCTCGAGCCGGCCGCGACCGCGCAGCACCAGTGCCCTCAGCGCCAAGGTCGCGGCCCGCCAGGGGAGATGACCGCATGCGGTGGCGGCCGACTCCAACGCCGTCAAGTGTTCTTCGGCGTCGGTTATCTCGCCGGCGTGCAGAAGTACATTGACGGAATCCAGTTGGAGGTCGGCCGTGTCCGGCCGGATGGGCGTGCGGGCCAGCGCCCGTCTTGCCGCTTCGAGTGCTCCGGGCAGGTCCGTTCCGACCCAGGTGTTCCGCAGCGCCAACAGGCTGAGTTGTGGTGCGGCTGCCCCTTGATCGAGTGAGTTGCCGGCTTGCTCGCTGATCCATTGCATCCCGGCCGAACTCGTAGCCGCATGCAGTAACGCAAGTCGCGTCGCCGTGCCGTGCGCGCCCACCCGGCCGGCCTGGCTGGTCGCGACCTCGATGGCGCGGCTGTATTGGCCGGTCATAGCCAGCGTCCGGGCGAGCGTGGCGGCAGTTCGATCGTCCCGGTCCGGCTCGGCGGCCATCGTTGCCTCGGTCAGGTAGCGAATCGCGGTCGGTGGGTCGTAGTAGGACGCGGCCCGTCCCAGCGCCGCGACGAGCTGACGACGATCCCGTTCACCGCCATCTTCTTCCAGCGCGCGTCGGAGGTATCCGACGGCCACTTCCGGCCGGCCCTCCTCGAGGTGGTGCTCCGCCTCCCCGGCGAGCACATCTCGGGCCCAGTCACTGCTGCCGGGTGCGGACAGGAGTAGGTGCTCAGCGACATGCCTCGGGTGCGTGCCGGCGTCATGCAGAGCGGTGGCGGTCCTGCGGTGAAGATCGTGCCGGGCGGTCAACGGGTGCGTCAGCTCCAGGACCCTCCGGAGCACGGGAGGGTGGAGAACCACCGTGCCCTCCCGATGCGCCAGCAGGCCCATCCGGGTGAGTGTTGCGATGATCTCGGAGACCGTCGGGCGGTCGAGGTCAACCACTTTGTGGATGCGCCTGGGGGAGGCGAACTCGCCCAGGGCCGCGGTCGCCAGGACGACCTGCACCGCGTCGGGGGACGCGTGATGGAGTCTTACTTGAAGGCGACGTCCGGCCCGCGACCGCGCCAGTTCAGCTAACGCCCGTTCCGGATCGTCGCTTATCGAGAGGTCCCCGGCAAAGATCTCGGCCAGCGCTGCGACCAGGGCCGCGTTACCACCGGTCCCGACGAGGCACCGCGCGATGAAATCAAGGTCGGGAGTCGTGGCGAGAGCTCTGCCCAGCAATTCGCTGACCCCGGTGCTGGTGAGCGGGCCGAGAGACTCTTCCGCGGTGGCAGCGGTCAACAGTTCGTCGAGGAGAGGGTCGTCGACGGAGGGTTCACCATTGCAAACCGTCAGGAGCGTCGCGACCGGCAGATGCTGGGCGCGATCCGTCAGTGCGGCGAGCCAGCGCAGTGTTGTTCGGTCAGCGAACTGGATGTCGTCAAGGGCGATCAAGACAGGTCCGGCAACGGTTGCGGCACTGATGGCGGCGTTGCCGTCGACCATCTGGGGGTGCGTGCCGCGGGCGGCATCACTGGTCGGCGACAGCATGCCCAGCAGCCGCCGGAGAAGTTCGCCGTCGTCGTCTCGTTCGAGGTAGTTGCCGCGTGCGTGCAGCACATTGAATCCGGCTTCCCTGGCCTGCGACAGGGCGACCTCGACTAGGGCGGACTTGCCCGTGCCCACTCCTCCCGAGAACACGGTCAGCGTTCCCGAGCCGGCTCTCGCGTCACCAAGAATTCGCCCGAGGGCGGTGAGTGGGCCGTTGCGCTCGATCAGCTGGCGTGGATCCATGCATCTGCTCCCTCGACTCGTAACGCTGAGTAATCTCAATCGTGACGTCACGGATAAATCCGCGGGTCAGCCTTACGCCCGGTGTCGGCACTGCCTATCGCTGCAGTGCCTGATTCTTGCCGATAAACGAATGCGGCGAAAGTGTCCGCGAAGCGGGTGGTCCAAGAATCTGACCGGCCGGCGAGGCGGCCGGTCAGTGGGTTAGGACATTGACGAACCTCCTCAAGATAACGGTGAGTGAGTGCCAATTCGACCGGGGTAATCATCGACGGTCGTCAGTTGCGGAACCCTGCGCGACGCGCCGCCGGGCGTGCGCCGCCCCGGCACCGAATTCTCGCATCCCCGCGCCGCATGCTGCCCGAAGTAAAGACCGAGGACGTCAAATGTTTCGGTACCTAAAAGGACCGAAGTGCGCCGCGCCGTCGTCGGTGGCGCACCGAAGGATGGTCCGATAGATAGTCTTTTCGACATTGACCGGATCGGCGCCGGCATGATTTATTTGGACTCGTTCGAGAGTGATTCCAAATATCGAGGAGGAAGTTATGTCCAGTCGCGATGAGACGTCGAAAGACAACAATGGCGCTGAGGTGGAACTGACCGAGGCCGAGCTCGGCGCTGTCGCCGGTGGCGATCTGACGTCGGTGGCAACGGCCACTACAACGGCCCTGCGAATGGGCAGACGGCCGAGCAGCAGGGTGCGTCGCTGCCCCGATCTGATCTTCGGCCGACCGCCGTCCGACAGTCCCGTTCACCTGTCCCGCGGTGAGTTGGTTGACTGACGCGTGAGATGAAGTTTCGCGCGTTCCATGCGTTAGGCCCTGTGGTCACTGGCCTCGTTTCCGTCAGTGGCCACAGGGAATGGGCGGCATGCCCGTCGGGAAAAGCGGGGACTCGGCCACTTCACCCCGCCGCGGATTCGCCCGGCAGGCTGCTACCCCCGCTGACGGACGCGATGATCACGCCACCGGTTTCGCCGCGACGGGCGCGCTCCTGCCTCTCGACGCGGCTCTGTCAGCCCAGGTCCGCATCTGTGCCGTGCCGGAGTGACCGGTCAGGCACCCGCAGCGCTGCAAGGATCTCGTGGGTGCGGCGGTACATGGCGTCGCGGACCTCCGCCGGTTCCACCACCTCGATGGGCGTCGCGAGGCCGATCAGCTCGGCCGCCAGCTCTTCCGGGTCGGTGCCGCCGAGCGTGATGAGCGTGGCACCCGGGCCGTCGGGTCGATGGGCGCCTCGGCTCGGCGGTACCAGTCGGCTGGCCTGCTCCAAGGGCATTTCGACCCGGACGGTGGCATAGAGCGGATAGTCGCTGAGCAACATTCGCGATATCAGCTCGGCGGCATCGGGCAGGTCCGGCCGGCCGGCGAGGTCGGCTGGGGCGCCGGTCGGCTCAGCGGCGGTGACCCGGTCAGCACGAAACGTCCGCCACTGCCCGCGCGCGGTGTCCACGGCGACCAAATACCAGCGGTGCGGGCTGCGGACCAACCTGTAGGGGTCCACCTCGCGTACGGTCTCTCGGGCCTGCATGTCACGATAGGACAGCCGTAGCCGTTCACCGCGGCGGCAGGCACCGGCCACCTCCAGCAGGATGGCCGGAGCGACCTGACCCGCTTCCGATCGTGCCGTGTGCACGACGCTGGCGTCCCATTCGCGGAGACGGTCGGCCAGTCGTACCGGCAGTATCTGCCGCAGTTTGAGCAATGCCGACACCGCTGCCTGATCGCCGCCGAGGACGCCGCTGAGCGCTGCCTCGCGCAAAGCGATCGTCACCGCGAGCGCCTCCTCGTCGTCCAGGCTCAACGGGGGCAGCCGGGTGCCGACGCTCAGCCGGTAACCGCCGTAGGGGCCCGCCTCCGAGACAATGCCGTAGCCGAGTTCCCGCAGCCGCGCCACATCGCGCCGGACCGTCCGTTCGGTCACGCCCATCTGCCCGGCGAGCTCGCTGTTGGTCCAGGACTGCCGGCTGGACAGCGTCGAGGCCAGCCGCAGCAGTCGAGCCGAAGTGGTCAGCACAACAGCACCTTAGTTCAGAACCAGGACCGAAACTGTCCAGGTTTGGTCCTACCGTCTGCTCCGCAACGTCATTTCCAGTTGGACGAAAACGTCATCTCCAGCAAAACGAACAGGAGAATTCCATGCCCATCGATCATGTGTTCCTCACCGTCAGTGACCTGCCCCGCTCCGTTGCCTTCTACGAAAAAGCGCTGGAGCCCCTCGGCATCGGTCACCTCATCGACTTCGACGGCGCGACCGGCCCCGAGGGACACCCCGACCTGAAGGGCTTCGGGCACGGGTCCGACTTCATGTTCTGGCTCCGCGACGGGGTCAGCGAGGGCCGCGCGGCCCACGTCGGATTCATCGCCGAGTCGCCGGACGCGGTCGACGCCGCCTACAAGGCCGCCATCGCCGCCGGCGCCACCGACAACGGCGCCCCCGGCGAGCGCCCTTATTACGCACCCGGCTACTACGCGGCCAGCGTCTACGATCCCGACGGCTACAGCCTCGAGTTCACCTACAAGCCCTGGCACAGCTGACCGGCCCCACTCCGAGAACTCCCGCGCCCCGGAGAACGTCACTGCTCCGGACGCGCCGAAGACCGTGAATTTGCTGGCCCGACCACGCTATTCGCCTGATTCAACGACGGCGCGGTCGGCCAGGCGGCGAAGCCGAGCTTCCTGGCGGGCGGAGACGCCGAGCCGGTTGAGATGGAGATGGAGACACCGACTCAAGGCGTGATCGAACGACTCGGCCCCTGGGAGAGAGGCCTCGGCTCCTGGGGAAGAGGAAGCGCCTCCGCTGGTGAGTGCGCGGAGTCGCGCGCCCAGGTCGCGAATCGACTGTTGCCAGACGAGCGCGGGCTCGTCGGGTCTCCGGCGCTGGTCCGGGCTTCGAAGCCGATCAGACATGGCTCGGAGCTCGGTCCGCGACCGGGCCCACACGGTGTCGATCTCCGTCGCAACCTCGGGATCGGGCCGCCGAGGGGGGTCGGCCTGGTGCTCGAGCCGCGCCGCCAGGGTCATCACCATCGCTGCTGACAGTCGTCGGGCCGGAGTCAACGGCAGGATGCCCAGAGCGAGGCCGGTCGAATCGCAGAAGTGG
The DNA here is from genome assembly GCA_035687165.1 of Actinoplanes sp. Taxonomy (GTDB): domain Bacteria; phylum Actinomycetota; class Actinomycetes; order Mycobacteriales; family Micromonosporaceae; genus Actinoplanes. The sequence continues at coordinate 7,105 of DASRYP010000002.1, forward strand.
CGCTCGACGGCGGCCAGAGAGGGCCCGTACCCGAAGGATTCGTGTTCCGGCGGGTATCCGATGAAGCGAATGGTGTCCGGCGGCGCCAGACGCCGTTCGTAGTCCGGATGGTTCTCCCGGATGGCCGCGCGCGCCGCGAAGCCAGCGTATTCGGACTGCGTGAACCGGTGCCGCGACGGATGTCAACGTGCTTCAGGGGCGATTGTTCAGAGTGGTCTTCGCGGCACCCGGGCGAGGCCGCTGGCTGACGCCGTCGAGGACGGGGAGCCGGGCCTTGCGCTCCACCGCGCTCCGATTGCTTGGCCCCGCTGGAACCTCGGGATCACGTGGCGGCCGATTGCCTCCGGGCTGGTTCTGACATAGCGTCGTGCATCGATGCTTATGATCATTTGGTCTGGCTCGACGATGGGAGATCGATGCGCGCGCTGGTACTACTGCTCCTCGCTTCCGGCTTGATTGCGCCCGCTCCGGCCGCCGCCGCGACGGAGTGGACGGTCAGTGGGCCACCAGGTTCGGCGGTCACCGCGACCCTGGGCCTGGGCGGCGAGGGCCGGCTCAGCTTCGGGGTCGGCCGCGGCGGCACGCCGGTGCTCGCGCCCGCCGCGATCGGTCTCACCACCACGGCCGCGGACCTGACCAGCGGGCTTCGCTTCACGTCGCGGACGACACGTTCGGTGGTGGAGAAGTACACCATGACCACCGGCAAGCGACTGGTTCGCTCGGTGCCGATGACCGAGTCGGCGTTCGCGTTCACCGGCGCCGGGGGTGCCCGGATGACGGTGGTGATCCGGGTCTCGGCCGAGGGCGCCGCCTACCGGTACGTGCTGCCGGCCGCGGCGACGGTGACCGGGGAGGCGTCGTCGTGGGTGCTGCCCGCCGACGCGCCCGCCTGGCTGCTGCCGTACAACCCCTACTACGAGGCGACCCGGGTGGAGACTACGGCCGGCGCCGCAGCCGAGGGCGACTACGGTTTCCCGTCGCTGTTCCGCGTCGGCACGTCCTACGCGCTGCTCAGCGAGTCCGGCGTGGATGGCCGTTACGACGGCGCCCGGCTCACGCACACGGCCGGATCCGGCACCTACCGCTTCAAACTCGCGGACGACACGATCACCTCCACGGGTCCGCTCTCCACCCCGTGGCGCGTCGCCGTCGTCGGCGACCTGGCGACCGTCACCGGGTCGACGCTGACGGACGACCTGGCGCCGGAGTCGAAGTTGGCGGACACCTCGTGGATCCGGCCCGGCCGGGTCGCCTGGTCGTGGATGTCCGAGCACTCCAGCCCGTCCGATCTGACGCGGCAGAAGCAGTACATCGACTTCGCCGCGCGCAACGGCTGGCCCTACGTGCTGATCGACGAGGGCTGGAACGCGAGCTGGGTGCCGGAGGTGACGCGGTACGCCCGTGCCCGCGGCGTCGAGGTGCTGCTCTGGTTCCACTGGACCTCGTTCGACACGCAGGCCGAGCGTGACACCATGCTGCCGCTGGTCAAGTCGTGGGGCGTGGCCGGCGTAAAGATCGACTTCATGGACTCGGACAGCCAGGCCCGCTTCCAGTGGTACGACCAGATCCTGGCCGCCACGGCGAAGCTGCACCTGATGGTGAACTTCCACGGTGCCACCGTGCCACGTGGACTGCAACGCACCTGGCCGCACGTGATGACGGTGGAGGCGGTTCGCGGCGCCGAGCAGTTCCAGATCCGGGCGGCGACCAACACCATCCTCCCGTTCACCCGCAACGTGGTGGGTGGCATGGACTACACGCCGGTGACCTGGGTGGTGGGTGACCGGGACACCACCGACGCGCACGAGGTCGCGTTGGCCGTGGTGTTCGAGTCGGGCTGGACGCACCTCGCCGACAAGTTCGAGACGTACGAGGGCCACGCGGAAGCGCTGCGTACCCTCAACCAGCTGCCGACCGTGTGGGACGAGAGTCGCCTGGTCAGCGGCGCCCCGGGGCGGGAGGCAGTGGTGGCCCGCCGGCGCGGCGACCGTTGGTTCGTGGCCGGCATCTCGGCGGTTGCCGCGCACACCGTCGCGGTGCCGCTGAACTTCCTCGGCAACGGGCAGTGGCTGGCCGAGACGCTGGGCGACGGCGAGCACGGGTTGCAGCGGTCGAGCAGCATCGTCCGGCGCGGCGCCACGCTCCCGGTGCCCGAGGCGGGCAACGGCGGCTTCGTGACCACGCTCTGCCCGTACACCGGGTCGGCGACGTGCGACCAGCCGCTCCACCCGGTGCCGACCACCACGATGACGGTTTCGCCGGCCAACGCCACCGTGCGGCCGGGCGCGATCGTGCCGGTGACCGCTTCGTTCCAGTTGCCCGCCGGCGCGGCGCTGCGGGACGTCCGGATGACCGCCACCCCGCCGACCGGGTGGACCGCGAGCGGGCCGGTGCTGCGGGCGTCGTCGCTGGCGGCCGGGCGCGTGCTGACCGGCACATGGCGGTTCACCGCGCCGGCCCAGGCCGCGTACGGGCCCGTCGACCTGCCCGTGGCGGCTGAGTACAGCTTCCAGGGCCGGACGGTGCACGTCGCGCAGGCCACCCGGGCACTGGTGCCGCCGCCGAACCCGGCCGGCCGGGCGTACGTGAGTGACCTGCCCTTCCTGACCCAGTCCAATGGGTTCGGGCCGGTCGAACGGGACCAGTCCAACGGCGACAACGGCGCCGGGGACGGCGGCCCGATCACGGTGCACGGGGTGACGTACGCCAAGGGGATCGGCGCGCACGCGCCGGGCACGATCGAGGTGTGGCTGGGCGGCGCGTGCTCGTCGTTCACGGCCGCGGCGGGCGTGGACGACGAGGTGACCGGCCCCGGCTCGGTGGTTTTCGAGGTGCTGGGCGACGGCCGTCCGCTGGCGTCGACGCCGGTGATCCGGGCCGGGGACCCGGCCACACCGTTGACCGCCGACCTGGCCGGCGTCCAGATCCTCACGCTGCGGTCCACCGACGGCGGGGACGGGAACTCCTATGACCACGCCGACTGGGGGGATGCCACCGTGTCGTGCCGTTGATCAGGCGGGCGTAACCCCGGCACGGAAGCCGGGGTGAGCCACCGATCACGGCGTAGGCACTGACGACGGCCGGGCCACTCGCGTAGGCGAGCAGCCCGGCCGTCACCCGTCGGTGAGGGTCGATCAGCGGTGCGCGGAGGTGTCTCCGGTGTGCGGCGACGCTCCCCGCGGTTCGGACCCGCCCCGCGGTTCGGACCAGCCCTGCGGCGGCTCGCTGCCGAACCGGGCACCGATGCGGCCGACGATCGGGACCCAGCGCCAGACGAGGTAGCCCAGCAGCGCGCCGAGCGTGTTCGCCAGCAGGTCGTTGACGTCGGCGGTGCGGCCGCTGCTGATCAGCACATCGGTGGCGTACTGGACGACTTCCACGGTTCCGCTGAGGAGAAGTGCCCGGACGGCGACCTGGCCCGTGTCGCGCGCCCGGGTCAGCAGCGGCAGCAGGAGCCCCAGCGGAATCGTCAGCACGATGTTCAGCAGGAACGTCCGCGCATCGATGGTGACGAGGGGGATGAAGTTGCCCCGGTCGTACCACGGCGCCTGGTTGCCGTAGGCGCCCACGGCGACCTGCAGCGGCAGCAGGGTCACGGCGAGCACCCCGAGCAGGTAGAGGCAGGCCGTCCAGACGAGGATCAGGCGGGGCCACGTGAAAGTTCGGCGGCGGCGCAGGACGAGCCACGACCCCAGCAGCAGTGCCGCGCCCAGGGGTGCGAGGACGGGAAGAGCGGGGATCTCGAACAGTGCGTCGGGCATGGTGGACTCCGGGGCTCGTCGTCAGGGACGGCCCATCGTCGTCGATATCCGGCCGCCGCCGCATCGGCCCCCGGGTTGAGCTCCGCGAGTCCCCACTACGACGATCGGTCGAGCGGATTTGGTGGAGATCGTCCTTTTCGTCATGCTTCTCGCCCGGGGCGGCCTCGGCGCTGACCATTCTTGCTCGGCCCGCCGAGGACCGTCCCGATCGGCATCCGCCAGGTGGACCGGCCGGTGGGGAAGACGTTCCCCGACCGGCCGTGTCCGGACTCAGCAGTTCAGCGCGTGCAGGTCGACGGTGTCGGCCATCGCCGCCATGCCCTTGTCATTGGGGTGCAGGTGGTCACCGCTGTCAAAGGGCGGGAAGAGCCGGGCCGGGTCGTACGGATTGTGGGTCTGCTCGTCCAGGTCCACCACGGCGTCGAAGTTCCCTGGCGTACGGATAAAGGTGTTGACCCGCTGCCGCACCTCCTCGGCCGCCGGTGTCCACTCGGACCAGCCCCGGAACGGCATGATCGTGGCGCCGACCACGCACTTGCCGGACCAGTGCACCCGGTCGATGATCTGGCGGTAGGCGGCGATCAGATCGTCCGCGGCCGGCATCGGGGTCGACTTGATGTCGTTCACGCCCTCCAGCAGGAACACGGTCCGAACACCGGGCAGCGTCAGCACGTCGCGGTCGAGGCGACCGAGCGCGCTCTGGCCGCTGCCGTCGGCCAGTACCCGGTTGCCCGAGATGCCCTCGTTGGCGACGCCGCGCAGCGGGCTGCCCGGTTCCGTCGCCAGCCGTCGGGCCAGATAGTCCGGCCAGCGGTTGTTGTGGTCGATGCTGGACGCCCAGCCGTCGGTGATCGAGTCGCCCAGCGTGACCACCGCGCCGGTGCCGGGCGGCGCCTCGACCGAGAGCGCGTCG
>DASRYP010000003.1:0-3943 GCA_035687165.1 Actinoplanes sp.
CGCGGGCACGATCGCCGAGGTCGCCGCGGCCGCCCCCGGTTCCCGCCTCAACCTCCTGCTCACCGACGGCACGACGATCGTCGCCAGCACCTACGGCCACGCCCTGTCGTTCCTCGCCGGTGCCGGTTCCGTGCTGGTCGGCTCGGAACCGCTCGACGACGATCCGGGCTGGCAGGCCGTTCCCGACCGCACACTCCTGGTCGCCACGCCCGCGGGCCGGCACCTGATCCCGTTGGAGGAATCATGACCGTTCCGCTCGAAGTTCATCTCGACGCCGACGCCCAGGAACAAGCGTTGCGCGCCGACGTGGTCGCGGGCCTGACCGCCCCGCGCAAGTGGCTGCCGCCGAAGTGGTTCTACGACGCCCGCGGCAGCGAGTTGTTCGAGCAGATCACCGAACTGCCGGAGTATTACCCGACCCGCGCCGAGCGGGCCGTCCTCGCCGCGCGGGCCGGGGAAATCGCCCGGCGCACCCGGGCGCGCACGCTGATCGAGCTGGGCTCCGGCTATTCGACCAAGACCCGGCTCCTGCTCGACGCGCTGACCGAGGCCGGCACGCTGGCCGAGTTCGTCCCGATGGACGTCTCGCCGACGGCCCTCACGGCAGCCGCCTCGCGGATCGCGGCCGACCACCCCGGCCTGCGGGTGCGCAACATCGTCGGCGACATCACTCAGCACCTCGACTTCCTGCCGGTCACGCCCGACCGCCTGGTCGCCTTCCTCGGCGGCACGATCGGCAACTTCGAGCCGGCCGACCGGGCCCGCTTCCTGGCCGACGTGCGCGGCGTCCTCCGCCCCGGCGAACACCTGCTGCTCGGCACCGACCTGGTGAAGAGCCCGAGCGTGCTCGTCCCCGCCTACGACGACGCGGCCGGGGTCACCGCCGAGTTCGACAAGAACGTCCTGCGCGTGCTCAATCGCCACCTGCGGGCCGACTTCGACCTCGACGGGTTCACCCACGTGGCCCACTGGGACGCCGACCACGAGTGGATCGAGATGCGCCTGCGGGCCCGCCGGCCGATGCGCGTCACGATCCCCGCCGTCGACCTGGTCGTCGACTTCGCGAGCGGCGAGGAGATCCGCACCGAGATCTCGGCGAAGTTCCGCCGCGAGGGCGTCGAGAAGGAGCTGGTCGAGGCCGGCTTCGCCCTCGACCGGTGGTGGACCGACCCGGAGGACCGCTTCGCCGTCTCCCTGGCCCGAGCCCTGCCCTGACCGCTCGCGCCGCGCACCCGACCGCCACCCCTGATCGGCCCACCCCGCGCACCCGACCGCCAGCCCCGCCCCGCGCACCCGCCCGCCCCAGTTGGACGCAGGCGAGCAGGCGGGACGCGGGCATCGGGGCCGCGGATCCTGCCCGCGGTTGTCCCGTCCGACCTCGGGCGTGCCAGGTCCGGCCGGCTCCCGCCGGGGTCAGGGCAGGAAACGGAAGATGCCGAAACTGCTGTCGCCCTGGTCACCGGTGGTGCCGCCGACGAGCAGGCGGCCGTCGGGCTGGATCTTCAGCACACCGCCGTGCGAGGAGGAGCCGATGTCGGCGACCGCGACGCCTCGGGTGCCGAACGACGCGTCGGGGCGGCCGTCGGCGCGGTACTGGCCGAGTGCGACGTTCGAGCCGGCCGAGCCCGTCGTCGTGATGCGGCCGTTCGCCCGGATGATCGGGGACTCGACGGGACCGCTCGCCGCGACGTAGCCGGCGCGGCCGAACGTCCGGTCCGGTTCGCCGTTCGCCAGGTAGCGCAGAATGCCGTACCGCCGGTTGTCGCCCTCCTGCAGCCAGGCGGTCTGCACGACGGCACCGTCGCGGCCCACGGCGAGACCCGCCGTGCCGTCGATGCCCTGCGGGCCGGTGATGTCGCGGACCACGCGGCCTCCCGAGCCGAACGACTTGTCCAGCGCCCCGCGCGCGGTGAACCGGGCGAGCAACAGGTCGGCGGTCGGCTCGGGCAGCGTGCTGTAATAGCCGGTGGCGCCCGCCACCACGATGTCCCCGTCCGGCGCGAGTGCGACCCCGCTCACGAAGTCGAACTCACGCGGCCCGAGGTCGGCATAGACCACCCCGCCCGTGCCGAACGACGAGTCCAGCGCACCACTGGGCAGCAGCCGGACCAGCGCGGGAGGCGGGCTGCCGTCCGTCGTCGCCCCTTCGAGCGCGAGCACGACCCGCCCGTTCGGCTGCCGCACCAGGCCCGCGAGCCGGGCGGCATAGGTCGCGGCGCTCAGCGCCGGGAACACCCGCCCGTCCGTGCCGTACGAGGTGTCCACACTCCCGTCGGCCAAGTAGCGGATCAGCGCCGGGAACGCGAAGCCGTTGCGGGACACCGAGCCCGCGGCCAGGACGCGTCCGTCCGGCAGTGCCGTCACCGCAGTCGGCTGGTCCCAGAACGAGGCCGGCTCCACATCGGTAACCACGAAACCACCGGTCCCGAACGACCCGTCCAGCGAGCCGTCGGTGCGGTGCCGTTCCACCACGAAGTAGCCCTCGTTGCCGCTGCCGATCGCGAGGATCTTGCCGTCCGGCTGAAGCGACAGGTCCAGGACCGAGTCGCCGGGCCCGTGATCGTTGCTGACCCACCCGCCCGAGCCGAACGAAGGATCGAGCACCGGACCGGGTGCCGCGGCCTGCGCCGGCGCCGGAACGCTCAGCGCCCCGGCGATGACCGCTGCGGCCACCAGACTTCGCACCAACATGGGCAATACCTCCTGTCCACCTGCTCCAAGGTGGACCAGGGACGCCAGTGTGGTCCCTCGGCGCCGGCCCGCGCCCGTCGTCCGCACGATCCGTCAATACCACCAAACCGCCGGGCCTCCGGAGTCGCTGCCGCGCCGGGCACAGTGACCGGCGCGGTCCCGTCGGAGCGGCGGAAGGAACGGGAGCGTGCCGGCGGCCGGCGTGGACGGCCCGATCACCGTGATCGGCGACGACCCGTACGACCTGGACGGCGACGGCGACGGCACCGCCTGCGACTGAGCGGGCCGGTGCGGAATCAGCCCCGGTCGAGGGCGGCCACGATCTTCTTCTGGTCGTCGTCGAGGCGCTCGGCCGGGGCGTTCGGGTCGACCCGCGCGAAGTCGAAGTCGGCCATTTCCCAGGCCGGGAAGACGTGCACGTGGGTGTGCGGCACCTCGAAGCCCGCGACGACCAGCCCGACGCGCGGCGCCCCGTAAACCCGCTTGAGCGCCGCCCCGATCGTGTGGCTGACCGCCATCACGTGACCGAACAGGTCGGCCGGCAGCTCGGTCCAGTCGTCGACCTCGTCGCGCGGCACGACCAGCGTGTGCCCGGCGGTGAGCGGCGCGATCGTGAGGAAGGCTGCCACCCGGTCGTCGGACCAGACGATCCGGCCCGGCAGCTCGCCGTTGATGATCTTAGTGAAGATGGTCGCCATCGCCCTGCCCGCCCTCGCCGTGGTGCCCTGGTCGGCCCCCACCCTATGCGGTGGGTCCTGACAGAGCGACGACATGGACCTTGATTCCGGCGTCGGCCTGCTGCCGCGTGGGCGTCCCCGAGTACAGGTCGAGGCCGGGGGCGAGTCGGGCGCGGTCCGCCCGGTCAGGCCGCGTCCCGCCGACTGACGTCGTCCTGCCAGACGGCCCAGCGGGTCTCGGGAGCCCGGCGCTTGGCGCGGTGCATCGCCAGTTCGGCCCGGTCGACGAGTTCGTCGTGGGTCAGTTCGCCCGGGGCGGCGACGGCCAGACCGATGCCGGCCGAGAGCGGGGTCAGCCGACCGTCGACGATCACCGGGGCCAGGGCCGAGGCGATCGCGCCGGCCACGTCGTGCGCCTGCTCGGCGAACGCGAGATCCGGCAGCACCACCGCGAACCGGTCGCCGCCGAGCCGGCACGAGAGGCCACCGGCCGGCACGCAGGAACGCAGGACCTCGGCCAGCTCGACCAGGATGCGGTCGCCCTCGGTGAAGCGGTTCACGTCGAGCAGCAGCAC
>DASRYP010000004.1:0-3028 GCA_035687165.1 Actinoplanes sp.
CAGCCGGCGGCTGCGGGACGCGGTGCCCGACATCGCGCTCGCCGTCGCCCGCCGCATCGTCCCGCCCGAGGTGGCCTCGGTCACCCAGGCCGGCCTCGGCTATGTCGAGATCTGCCCGGCGAACGTCGACAAAGGCACCGGCCTCGCGGTGGTCGCGCAGGCGGTCGGCGTCGACCCGGCCGACGTTCTGGTCTTCGGCGACATGCCCAATGACCTGCCCATGTTCGCCTGGGCCGGCTGGGGACGAGTGGCCGTCGGCAACGCGCACCCGGAGCTGCGGGCGGTGGCCGACGAGGTCACTGTCACCAACGATGAGGACGGGGTCGCGGTCTACCTCGACCGGCTACTGTCGAGGTGAGATGACTTCGCCTTTCAAGCTTGTTGCCAGCGACATCGACGGCACCCTCATTCGCGCCGACGGAACCCTGAGCAAGCGCACCCTCGAGGTGCTCGACGCACTCCCCGTCCCGTTCGTGGTCGTCACCGGCCGTCCGGTCCGCTGGCTCCGGCAGCTCTTCGAGCAGATGGCCGCGCCGGTACCGGCGATCTGTGCGAACGGTGCGGTGATCTACGACGCCGAGACCGACGAGGTGCTGAGGGCCGACCCGCTCTCGGTCGATCTGCTGCTCGACGTCAGCCGGCGGCTGCGGGACGCGGTGCCCGACATCGCGCTCGCCGTCGAGGTCGAGGACGGCCGCAGCTTCTGGTACGAGGAGGCCTGGCCGGTCCGCTGGGAGGGCGAAAGCACTTCCGTACGGGTGCTCGCGTCCCCCGAGGAGCTGACCTCGGCGCCGGCCGTCAAGCTCCTGGCCCGCTCGGCCCGCCACGGCCCGGACGACTTCTATGAGCTGGTGAGCCGCGCCCTGGGCGAGATCGCCACGACGACCCACTCGTCGTCGAGCGCCCTGGTCGAGATCAGCGCGGCCGGCGTGACCAAGGCGGCCGGCCTGGCCTGGCACTGCGAGCGCTACGGCGTCGACAAGTCTCAAGTGGTGGCCTTCGGCGACATGCCCAACGACATCCCGATGCTGGCCTGGGCCGGTCACTCGGTCGCGATGGGCAACGCGCACCCCGCCGTCAAGGAGGTGGCCGACGAGATCGGCACCACCAACGACGAGGACGGGGTAGCGCTTTACCTGGCCGACTTGTTCGGTATTTAGAGGTATTGGCCGGTGCGGCCGTCGCCCGCGTTCTGCGGGCTGGGCTGGCCGGGCATGCCGGGCAGCGCGCCCATCGGCAGCGCGGGCCGGCCGCCGTGGCCACCACCACGCATCTGCTCGAGCTGGAGCCGGGCCGCCATCTGCTGCGCGACCAGGGCGGCTTGAATGCCGTGGAAGAGACCCTCGAGCCAGCCGACGAGCTGAGCCTGCGCGATGCGCAGCTCGGACTCGCTGGGCGGGGTGTCGCCCTCGAACGGCAGCGACAGGCGCTCGAGCTCCTCGCGAAGCTCGGGGGCGAGACCGTCCTCGAGCTCGGTGATCGACCGCTGGTGGATCTCGCGGAGCCGGCCCCGGCTGGCCTCGTCGAGCGGCGCGGCGCGGACCTCCTCGAGCAGCTGCTTGATCATGCTGCCGATGCGCATGACCTTGGCGGGCTGCTCGATCAGGTTGCCGGGCTCCTCCGGGTTGACCGTCCCGTCGGCCGCCATGGTGCCCAGCGGACGCCCGTCCGGGCCGACCACGATGACAGAGCCGTCTTCCTGCTTCTCGGCGGTGCGATTCTCGTCGGTCATACGCTCCATCTTCCCGCACGACCACCACTCATCCGTCGGCACCCATGCCCAGTTCCTGGTGTTGGCGGTCACGCCCTGAGCTCGGCCACGGCGCACTTCACACTGCCGCCGCCGCGCTTGAGCTCGGACAGGTCGATGTGCACCGGCAGATAGCCGGCCGCGCGCACCTTGTCGCCCATCGCCGTCGCCTCGGTGTTGAGGACCACGTGTCGGCCGTCGCTGACCAGGTTCAGGCCGAACGCGTCGGCGTCGGCACGGTCGGCGAGCACGGCGTCGGGGAAGAGCTGGGCGAGCACCCGCTGCGACGCGGGCGAGAAGGCCGCCGGGTAGTAGGTGACGTTGCGGTCGTCGAGGGCGGCGAGCGCGGTGTCCAGGTGGTAGAAGGACGGGTCGACCAGACGCAGCGAGACCACCGGACGGCCGAGCACCTCCTGGGCCTCGGCGTGCGCGGCCGGGTCGGTGCGGAAACCGTGTCCGGCGAGGACCAGACCGCCGTACGCCCCGGGCAGGTAGGCGAAGTCGCCCTCGCCCTCGTTGACGTGTTCCGGACCGGAGAAGTGCCAGCCCTGCAGCGTGTAGAACTCGCGGTGAACGTCGGCCTCGGCGCTGCGCTGGGGATGACGGAAGCGGGCGCCGTAGACGACGCCGTCGACGGAGAACGCGCCGTTCGCGGCGTACACCATGTCGGGCAGGCCGGGCACGGCGTCGAGCACGTGCACCTGGTGGCCGAGACCACCGAGGGTGGCGCGCAGCAGCTCCCACTGGCTCAGCGCCAGGGCAGCGTCGACCGGGACGCTCGGGTCCATCCACGGGTTGATGGCGTACTCGACCGTGAAATGCCGCGGAGGACACATGAGATATGTCCGGTTCCGCGGCAGGCGCTCCGTGTGGTTCATGAGCTAGAGCGTAGGTAGGCTGCGATGCACGAAACAGCTAGAAATCTTGCTCGTTAGGGGCGAATCGTTGCAACTGGACGCCGTAGACCAGCGAATCGTTGCGCTGCTCGTGGCCGACGCCAGATCTTCGTATGCCGAGATCGGTGCGAAGGTCTCGCTCTCCGCGCCCGCGGTCAAGCGACGGGTCGACCGACTTCGATCAACCGGAGTGATCAAAGGCTTCACCACGGTCATCGAGCCGTCCGCCGTGGGGTGGACGACCGAGGCGTTCGTGGAGCTGTTCTGCACCGGGCGCACCACCCCGGCCCAGATCACCGTGGCCACCCGGCGGCATCCCGAGGTCGTCGGGGCATACACGGTCTCGGGTCAGGCCGATGCCCTCGTGCACCTGCGGGCGGCC
>DASRYP010000005.1:0-3205 GCA_035687165.1 Actinoplanes sp.
TGGACGGCGGCGGGGCCGACGGTGTCACGAAAACGGGAGCGCTCGGCGAAGCGGCGTTGTCCTGCTCCAGGCGATGGCCCACCACAAAGGCCCCGGCCACGAGAACGATCAACGCGAAGGCGGCCAGCCACCATTTCCGCGACCGGCCGCGACCGGACGGCGGCCGGTGCGAGGGCGGCGCCTGAACTTCGTCGATCATCGTCGCCAGCGTCGCACACACCGATCAGCGACGCCCGGTCCTACGGATCTTGTGAGATCCGTATCGCTATCCGCCTCCGACCGGGGGCCGAACATCGTCAAGCATGCCCACGACGGCCCGGGCCACCAGGCGCGGCACCTCCATCTGGGCGACATGGCCGACGCCGGGCAGAATGAGCAACCGGGAGTCGGGCACCGCCCGAGCCACCTGAACGGGCACCCGCGGATCGACCAGCTTGTCGTTGAGGCCCCCGACCACCAGCGTCGGCGCCTGCACCTGAGCGGCCAGCCGCCACTGCGAGTTCGACCCCGGCAGGTACGCCCGGACGAAGCTGGCGACCAGGCCGCGCAGGGCGCCGAGATAGGCCTTGGGATAGTGCGCCACGGTGTAGCGCAGCTGGATCTCCTCCATCGCCTCGGCCCGGCGCTGCGGACTGACCTTGCTGGTATCGCCGAAACACGCGGCGAGCACCTGCTCGGCCATCTCCTCGGCGGTCAGCCGGGAGAACGCCCAGCCGAGCAGCCGGTCGGCCCCGGGCAACGCCAGAATCGGCAGGACCGGGCCCTGAGCCGTACGCCTCGGGTCGAGGAAGGGCATCGCCGGGGAGATCAGCGAGAGCGTCCGGATGAGATCGGGGCGCAGGGCGGCGACCCGCACCGCGATCGAGCCGCCCAGCGAGTTGCCGACCAGGTGGACCGGGCCACGCCCGTCGTGCGCCAGGTAGCCGATCAGCGTCGTGGCAAACGCCGGGATCGAGTAGCGCGGGCTGGGGTCGCTGTAGCCGAAACCGGGCAGGTCGACGGCGCGCGCGTCGAACCGGTCGGTGAGCAGCCCGGCGAAGTCGGTGAAGTTCTGCGACGACCCGCCGAGCCCGTGGACGTAGACGGCGGGCTCCGCGTCGGGGCGGGTCGCCGGGGTGTCGCGGACCTGCAGCATCGCCCCGCCGACGGTGACCCGCCGGGCCGGCCACGGTGCTGGTGCTTCGCCCTCCGGCAGCGAGCCGTCGGGGGCCAGGATGGCGCCCTTCATCGGTCACCTCCGTCGAGACCCCGGCCTTAGGCGCGGGGACGATGTCAACTCGACAAGAGTGCCTCAAGTCGGCGGTTGACGGCCGCCAGCGTCGCCCGCACCATCGCGTGCCGGTCGTCGCTGGTCACCACGGCCGAACCGGCCAGTTGCTCGACCCAGCCGCCCCACGAGAGCAGCAGCACGACCACGGCGACCTGGGCGGCGCCGAACGGCACAGCGGCGGCGTGCTCGACGAAGCAGCGGACCGGGCCTTCCGGGTGCTCGGAGCCTTCCGGGTGCTCGGAGTCGGCCAGCAGCTCGTCGACCGCCCCGGCCGTCGCCATCGCACAGAGTCGCAGCAGATAGCCGTCGACGGCGGGGCCGCTGGCCAGACCGGACGCGGTACGAGCGCCGACGCCGAGCCTGACCTCCACCGTGGCATCCGAGCCGAAGGTGTTGACGTGCACGTTCTCGATGACGACGCGGGGGCCGGGGACCTCGCCGGGGTAGAGCGGGCGCGGCGGGCTGGAGTCGGCGCTGGTCGGGACGACCTCGGCCGCCGCCTCGACCTCGGGGACGAGCCGGGACGCGGCGGCGTGACGGTCGCGGGCTTCCTGTTCCCGAGTCTCGCGCTCCCGAGTCTCGCGCTCCAGCGCCTCGCGTTCCCGGACCTCGCGTTGCTGAGCCTCGCGCGCCGCACGCTCCTGCGCCTCGCGTTTCCGAGCCTCGCGTTCGCGGACCTCGCGTTCCCGGACCTCGTGTTCGTGGACCTCGCGTTCGTGGGTCTCCTGCTCTTGCGTCTCGCGCTCTTGCGCCCCGCGCTCGCCGGTCTCGCGTTCACGCTCCCGCTCGGCGGCGTAGCGCTCCCGCATGGAGGCGAAGCGATCGGCCAGCGGGGACACGGACGGCGTCGCCGGCGGAACGGGCGGGGCCGAGACCGGGGGCACCGAGGTGGGCTCGGAGGGTGGACGGCTGCGGGGCACGAGTGCCGACGGAGACACCGGAGTGACGGGCGCGGCCTCGGCCGGCGGCGCGGGCACCTCACCGGGCATGGCCGCGTCGAGGCCCATCCGGTCTTGCAGCAGGCGGGCCACCCGACGGCTCACCTCGGCGGGGTCGGCGCCCTCGGCAAGATCGAGCCGAAGGCTGTGGGCACCGGTCGGGGTCGAGCGCAACGAGGCGTCCCGGACTCCGTCGACCCCGCGCACCGCGGCCAGGATCGCCTGCACGTCGAAACCTTCCTGCCGCTCCTGGGCCGCCAGCAGGTCGCCGCGGCGCAGGTGGGTGGCGATGCGGGCCAGGGCGGGCGTCTCAGCGGTGGCCTCCACCAGGGGCGTCTCCGAGACGCCCCTGGGCACGTCGGGCTGGGCGGGGACGCGCTGGGGCAGGCCGCGGGGGTTCGGCTCGCCCGGGGGCTCGAGACGTGCGGTGGTCTCGCCGAAGCCGGAATACGGGGTGGGCTCGGGCCGGGGCTCGTACGCCTGTGGTTCGTAAGCCTTCGGCACCTCGTACGGCTTCTGGGACTCGTAGGGCTTCTGCGGCTCGTACTGACTCTGGGACTCGTAGGGGCTCTGCGGCTCGTACGGACTCTGCGGCTCGTAGGGGCTCTGGGACTCGTACTGACTCTGGGACTCGTACGGGCTCTGGGGCGTATAGGACGTCGGCGGCGGCTCGTAGGAGAGGCGGCGCGGGAAGCTGGACGGGTCGTAGGCCGGCCGGGTGGGGCCGAGTTCGTCGGAAGCGACCCGCGGAACGCCCTGGACCGGGGTGCCGCCGCTCAGCGCGTGGCGGGGCGGCTCGGCCGTGACGTGCTCGGCCGTGCCCCAGTCGGTCCGGCGGCCGCCGGGGGTCGCGGGACGCACCAGCGGGACGGCGGTGCGCTGCTGGACGGCCGGCGGTGCCGGTTCCTGCGGCTCGTCGAGATCGCCCTCATACGGAAAGGGCGGGGCGCTGCTCGGGGTCGGGACGTCATAGGCGCGCATCGGACCGGGACGGCCG
>DASRYP010000006.1:0-3658 GCA_035687165.1 Actinoplanes sp.
TTCGCGAGCTTCTGTACGAGGTACTCGGTCTGCCGGAACCCAGCGAGCCCACTCCGCTCGTCGCGTGGGCGCCACCGGTACCGGAAAGGGTCGGGGTGTGTTCTTTTGTGATGCTCACCCGGGTTCGGGACGGGCGGACGGTCGAGGTGTCCCGATTTCCTGCGGCGGTCCGCGGCCATGTGGCCAAGCCGGCGGACGGCTGGACCGGTCACCTTTCCGCCGGCGACGACGAATGGGACCTGCGGATGCTGCAGAGCGCCGAGGTTCTGAGCCGCGCCACAGCCACCATCCCGGCCGAGGCATGGCAATGGGCGCTGACCACTCTGCGGCAGTTTCCCGGAAGCGCCGTGGCCTGCGCGAGCACAGCAGACGGATGCGTCGCCACGCTCCGCGACGGCCGCCAAGTCAGAGTCAAAACCGAGTCTGGCGACCTCGACGTCGCCGCACTCGCCGCCTGCCTCTACGCCTTGGCCCGCAACCAGCGCCTCACCGACGGCGAGTGGCAGGTGCGGACCGCACGCGGCGAAGCCCGGGTGAAGGTGCGACTACTGCCGAGGCTGTGAGAAGCGGCGAATCTCTGCCGCCCGTTCGGTGTGCTCAGTTACTGCGGCCTGGTCGCCGAGCGCGGCCGCGGCGAGGATCAGACTCTCTCGTACGTCCAGCTCGTAACGCCACAGCTCGGCTACCGCGAAGTAGGCGGCGGAGGCGGCGAGTTCGTCGTACCCCCGGCGGAAGTGACCGAGCCGCAGGTGTACCGCGCCGATGGCCGCGTCGGCACGGGTCGCGTTTCGATCGTCGCCCACCGCGTTCAGCCCGTCACGGGCCTGTTCGAGCTGATTCAGCGCATCGTCGGCCCGGCCGGTCGCGTCGAGGAAGATCCCATAGTAGAGGCGGCCGAGCGCGACCCCACGATCCAGTCCCACAGCGAGAAAGGTGTCGATCGTCGTAACGAAGGCTGCCTCCGCCGCCGCCCGTGCGGCGGCCTGCTCCGCCTCCGGCGCGACACGCGCCACCTGGTCGAGGATGCGGGCGTTGAACTCCCACACCGTTCCGGCGAGCTTGCGGTCGTTCGCGGCCGGCAACAGCCCGAACGCCGTCTGGACCTCGGCGCGGGCCCGATCCAGATCGCCGCTCCCGGCGTGAGCTCCGGCGAGTGTGCAGTGGATCTGAATCTCGATGTCGTGCCGTCCGAGCCGCCGTGCCGCGGTGATCGCCAGGTCGGACATGGCGACCCAGTCGGCGAGGTGCGGATGGTTGAAGTACAGCGCCTGGGCGGCCGTGGCGAGACGGACGACCTGCTCGTCGGCCCCGAGCGCCAGCCCGACGCGGGCTACCCGGAGCAGATCCTCCCGTCTGCTTTCCAACGCCTGCAATGCCCTGGCCCGTTGGTTCGGGCCGGTGAACGGGTCGTCCGGCCGCACCGGGCCGCCGATCAACCGGCGACGCTCTCCCATGATTGCCCGGTCGGCCGACTCGGCGTACTCGCAGAAGTATTCGAGGGTGCCGGAGACGACCCGCTCGGCCCTGACCTGCCCGGTCTCCTCGGCGAGCCGGGCCCCGTGCGCCCGGATGAGTGGATGCAGGGTGTAGCGGTCACGGCTGACGCGCTCCAGCAGCTTCAGCCCCAGCAACTGCTCGACCGCGGCCCGGCGGCCCCCGCGGTCGGACCAGCCGATGCGTTCCAGCAGCGCGTCGGAGATCTCCGCCACCGGTGCGGCGCCGAGGTCGCGGTAGAGCAGTTGACCGTCCTCGGAGAGGTGCCGGTAGATGTTGTTGAACAGTGGCTCGACGGCGTTGCTGTCGTCGCCGGGAAGCGCCAGGGCGTCGAGCAGGTAGGGCTCGGAGGCCAGTTCCTCGGCAAGTTCGGTGACGGTCAGGGTGGTGTCCAGCCGTAGCCGGCCGCCGACGACACGCAGCGCGAGTGGCAGGTGCCCGCACAGGTCGATCAGGCGTGCGGTCCCGGCTGGATCGGCGCCGATCCGGTCCCTGCCGCAGACTGCCGCGAGTAGCTCGCGGGAGGCCTCGTCGTCGAGCGGCTCGATATCGATGAAGTGGGCGCCGTCCATCGCCAGTCCCCTTACATCGTGTTGTGTGCTCACCAGCATCACGCTGCCGGGCGCGGTGGGGATCAGCGGGCTGATCTGCGCGGGCAGGGCGGCGCCCCGGAGCAGGACGAGAACGGGCTGCTCGGCGGTGATCGTCCGGTACAGCGACAGCCGGCCCGCGGCTGTGTCCGGCAGAAGACCACTCGGGATTCCCAAGGCCAGCAGGAATGCTGTGACGATGGTGTCGGAGGACTCGGGCCCGCCAAGAGTTGGGGCCGGCAACTCGCGGACGTCTGCGTACAACTGGCCGCCGCTGAACCAGTCCTGCCGTTTGTGGCCCCAACGAAGGGCGAGCGCCGTCTTGCCGGAACCCGGTGCGCCGCGGATGACCACGACCGGTGTTGCTCCGGCCGCACCGTCACCACGGATCTCGTCGAGCATCGCCAGCGGGCCGGCCTGGTTCACGAAGTCGGCCGGTCCCGCCGGGAGCAACCGGACGGCCGAGCGCACGGGCAGCGCCGGGCTGGGGACCGTCAACTCGACCGGCGGCGCCGCCTCGATCTGCATCTGCTCCTGCTGCAACAGCGCCTGCATCCGGGCGGCGAACTCCGGATCCTCATCCAGGACCTCCCGCAGAGCCTGTTCGAGCGCATCCCGATCGCCCGCGTCGATCAACGCCGCCCTCGACCCGAGCCGACCCTGGAGCTTGCCGAACATCATGGTCCACGTCGACTGCGCGGCTTTCCCGATGTCATCGCCGGCCCGTGTCATCACCGCTGTCACGATGGCAGCGACCAGCGCATCCCACATCCGTCCCCCACAGTCCAGGAAAGACAATCGACAGTCGTCAGACTATAGGTACGCCGCCACGCCGAGCCGTCGAAGATCTCGCGCAACCCGGCCAGATGCCCCGGTGGGACCTTGAGGAAGGGGGTTGTCTGCTCCCCCGGCACGACGTGGCCGCCGGGCGCGGTGCCCTGAACGAAAGACTCTCTCCGCGCCTTCGCTGACCATGCGGTCCGCGATGCGCAGTCCTTCACATCGCTCGGGTGGTGCGAGCAGCCGGTCAACTCATGGTGTTTCGGCATCGGCACCGAGGCCGCCGAAGTGTTGCCGACGTGCTGGATATTGCTCGCCAGCCGATCGAGGGGGACGTCGAGCATCTGCCCTCGAGACCGGTCAGGCCGGTGGTGTCGACTCCACTTTGTGCCGGGCGCTGTCGTCCGAACCAGTGAACGCCGCCGCCGGGTTCGACTCGTTGGGCAGGTGGGAGCCCTTTCGCTGATAGCTTCTGCCGACGGCTCGACCACGATGGGGGTGTGCGGTGCGGGGACTCAATCTCGCCGGGATGGAAGGCGGCTACGGCGTCGAGGTCGACGTGGAGGTCGTGCCCGCCGAACCCGGACAGTGGGCGCGGACTCTGGGACCGCGCGCCGACACTGACTATCCGGTCTTCCCGGAATCACTCATCGACTTCTACCGGTCGAAAAACGCCGGCGTCCTGCGGTTACCCTTCTCCTGGGAGTGCGTGCAATCCGAACTGTGGGGTCCGGTTCCGGCGGCGGGTGCCCGGTACGTGACCTACTTCGGCCACTACATACGGGTCGTCGACC
>DASRYP010000007.1:0-2971 GCA_035687165.1 Actinoplanes sp.
GTTCTGCGCGGGCCGGGCGGCGGGCGCGGTCTCGGCCGTGGCCCGGGCGGTGTATTTCTTCCCGGACTTCACGGTCACCTGGTATTTGGCGTCGGGCCTGAGACCGATCAGGCGCGCGCGGGTCACCTTGGTGGTCGCCACCGGCTTGCCGTCGACCGAGACCT
The DNA here is from genome assembly GCA_035687165.1 of Actinoplanes sp. Lineage (GTDB taxonomy): Bacteria > Actinomycetota > Actinomycetes > Mycobacteriales > Micromonosporaceae > Actinoplanes. The sequence goes on from DASRYP010000007.1 coordinate 165, forward strand.
CGTAGTTCGCATTGGCCGCGGCCGCGCTCCAGGTGAGCCGCACCGATCCGCTCGTCGCGTCGCGGATCTCGAGGAACGCCTGTGACTGCTCGGTCTGGGCGATGCCGGGCGGCGGTGTCGTGGTCGCCGCGACCTTCTTCGGCTGCACCTCGCTCGGCGACTCCACCGGCGTGCTCGGTTGCTCGGCCGGGGGCACCGGCGTCGGGGTGCCGGGTCGGGCGGGTGGGACGTCGCCCGTGCCCGGACCGGGGTCGGTCGCGGTCGGCTCGGCGCTCACGCGCGGGGACGGGCTCGCCGCGGTGGTGCTCGGCGCCGGATCCGGCTGCGCGGCGCCGGCCGCGTCGGGGATGTCGTCGCCGCCGTCGCTGCGCAGCAGGAACTCGCTTTGCGCGACGTTCCAGTTCTCGTCGAGGTAGCTGCCCCGCTTCGGGTCGGTGCTGTAGTAGTCGTCGTGGCCGCAGTCGAGCCGTGTCTCGTGCTTCTTGGGGCAGACCTCGCGCACCTGCTTGCCCGAACGGTCCGGGCCGCAGAGCAGGTCGTAGTCGTCGAGGCAGCTGCCGGCGCCGCTCGAGTTGGGCGAGTCGATGAAGGTCGCCCCCAGGCTGTGGGTCAGCTCGTGGGCGGCCATCGCCGAACTCCAGCAGCCGGCGTCGACCCGACTGTACGAGGGGCCGCCGTTGTTGCGGTTGCCCAGCCCAGGGCGACGGTCGGCGAGGTAGGTCGCGATGCCGCAATACACCTTGGCGTCGGCGAAGAGCAGGTATTTGCGGTCGGTGCGGTTGTAGCCGAGGTTGCGCAGCGCCTCGATGGTGGCCGTGAACGAGCCGAGTTTTCCGGCCGGCAGCTCCACCTCGGACACGTCGACCCGGCACTGCGGGGTGGTCACGAAGCGTACGTGCCGGGAGCCGCCGGTCTCGGCCGCACTCTCGTCGAAGATCTGGTCGATCCCGGCCGACCAGGTGCGGATCGAGCCGAGGAAGTCGGGGTAGCGGCTCGGGGCGCCAGCCTCGTGCAGGTAGAGCACCTGGACGCGTTTGCCGCTGCGCCCGTCGCCCTCGCAGGCCACGTCGTGCGCGCCCATGACGAAGTCGGCCTCGCCGGGTGCCGCGTCGGGCAGCAGGGCCGGGGCGTCGGCGGTCCGCGCGCTGCCGCCCTCGTCGCGCGCGATCTCGGCGTCGGACGGCACCACGGTGGCGCTCTCCCGGACCGGATTCCTCGGCTCGGGCGCCTTCGCGGTCACCGGGGTGACGCCACTGCGCACCTTGAGCCCGGCCGGCGCCTCGTCGGGGCCGTGCGTGCAAGTCTGTCTGTCCAGTTCGTACGATCCGGCGCAGAGCGAGTCCGCCTTGCCGGCCTTGAGTCCGTCGTAGACCAGGCCCTGGTCGGGCCGGTCGGCCGGCAGTGAGGCGAGGGCCAACTCACGCGAGCCGGGCCGGCCGGTGACGGAGTCGACCACGCTGGGGCCGACGACGCCGCCCACGCCGAGCAGCGCCAGCCCGACCGCGACCGGCAGTAACCGGTGGGGCCGCGAGGAGACGGCCCGGCGGTGGCCACGCAGGACCGGCCGGCGGTGCGTCGACAAGACCTCTCCTTGCCTGGCGGTGGCACGGTGGGAAGTGGCCGTGAGGCCACCCGCGGGGGGAACACTGCCAGCCCGGCCCCACGAGCGGAACGCCTTTAATGCAGATCTAAGCAAGATCTCGGTCCGCTTCACTCGGCACGGGCGGGACGGCTGCCACGCTCCCGGGCCAGGCGTCCGACCAGGCCGAACCGGCTCGCCTGTTTGGGCGTCGCCTCGGCGTCGGCGAGCAGCATCACCACGCTCGCGCCACCCAGGGCCGCCCGGTCGAGGCTGACCGAACCGCCGGCGGACTGAGCCGCCCGGCGGGCGATGTCGAGTCCGAGCCCGGTGGAACCCTGGTCGCTCTGGCCACGCTGCATCGCTTTCTCCGGATCTCCGATTCCTGAACCGGCGTCGTCGACCCGAACCGCGACCCAGCCGTCACGCCGCGAGAGGCCCACCTCGAACGCCGTGCCCTGGGGGGTATAGCGGAACACATTACCGAGAATCGCGTCGAGGGCGGCGGCCAGTTCCGCCCGCGCGACCGGGACCGGGATGCGTATCTGCGCGCCGACCACCCGGAAGTCGCGGTTCTGGTCGCCGGCCAGCGCCGACCAGAACGTCATCCGTTCCCGCAGGACCTCGCTGGCATCGCACACCCCCGTCTCGGGTGCGGCCGCGACCTGGGCCGCGACCGCCTTACGGGTGGTGTTGATGAGCTGGTTGACCTCGTCCTCGAGGGTGACGATGGCCTGCCGGATGCGCCGGATGCCGCGGCGCCGGTCGAGCTCGGCCGCCGAGTACTCACCGATCTGGGTGTCGTCGGGGTCGAGCGCCTCGGCGTCCAGGCGCAGCGCGGTCAGCGGCGTACGCAGGCGGTGCGACAGGTCGGCCACCAGTTCCCGCTCGTTGGTACGCGAGGTGACCAGGCGGTCGGCCATACGGTTGAACGCGTACCCCGCCTCGGCCAGCTCGCGCGGGCCGGAGGGCTGGATGCGCACGCCGAGGTCACCGCCGCCGACAGCCATCGCCGACTGCGCGAGGTTGCGGGCCGAGCGGACCGCGCCCCGGGCCAGCCGGTCGACCACGACGACGCTGCCCGCGACGAGCGCGAGCGCGATGCCCAGGAGCAGCCACCAGTCGCCGCCGTCGTCGGAGAGAGCGCTGTCGGGCACGAAGACCTCGACCACCGACGTACGCCCGGAGACGGTGACCGGTTCGAGCCGGACCAGGCCGCCGTCGACGT
>DASRYP010000008.1:0-9142 GCA_035687165.1 Actinoplanes sp.
ATGCCCGCCGTCCCGAGATGCGGGCGCTGACCGGTCTCCGCGCCGTGGCGGCGCTCGCTGTCGTCTTCCACCACACCCGGCTTCCGGAAAGCGCGCCCCAGGCTCTCGACAAGATCGCCGAGTGGGGACGTATGGGCGTCCCGGTCTTCTTCATGCTCTCCGGCGTGGTGCTCGCCTACAACTACGGCGACCTGAACTTCAAGCAGGGTCGGCGGACGATCCGGTTCTTCCTCGCCCGCATCGCGCGGGTGATGCCGCTGTACTGGGCGGTGATCGCCTACTGCGCGGGCTTCTACTTCATCGTCGGCCTTGATCAATACCAGTGGCCGCTGGTGCAGAACATCCTCGCGATCCAGACGTGGAGCGGGGACCTCAAGGTCGCGCAGGGCTACTACAACGCGCCGGGCTGGTCGATCGGCGTCGAGCTCTTCTTCTACCTGCTCTTCCCGTTCCTCATCCCGCAGGTGGCACGGCTCGCGAAGCGCTGGGGCAACCGCGGCCTGATCGCGCTCATCGGGGCGATGACGCTGGTACTGCTCGCGCTCTGGGCCTACTTCATGATCAGCGGCCGGGCCCACCTGCCGGCGGCGGACCCGGGCTCGGCGCACCGCTGGCTCTACCGCAGCCCGCTCTGCTACCTGCCGCTGTTCGTCATCGGCATGGCGGTGGCGTTCCTCATCCCGTCGGTGCGGACGTGGTCGATCCGCACGCACCACCTGACGCAGGGCGCCCTGTTCGTGCTGATCGGCGGCATCGCCGTGTTCCGCCCGATCGGCACCGGCTGGAGCACCGCGTCGTTCGCTCTGATGCTGGCCGTCCCCTTCGCGATCCTCCTGCTCACGCTCGCCACCGACCGCGGCTGGATGGCACGTTTCCTGGCCACCGGGCCGATGGTCCGGCTGGGTGTGGCCAGTTACGCGCTTTACATCACCCACCGGTGGCTGATGGAGCGGCTGGCCGGCTTCACGCAGATCGAGAAGGGCACGCTGTGGACCCCGTACGTGGGTCTGCTGATGGTCGTGGTTCTGTTGCTGCTGATCGCCGAGGGCGCCCACCAGTACATCGAGGAGCCGTGCCGCCGGCTGATCGTCAAGTGGACCAACCGGCTGATCCCGGCGAAGAAGCACCAGCCGGAGCCGACCCCGCCGCGGATCCCCGAACAGGCCACGGTCGAGATGCCGCCGATCCGCGACCGGATCGGCGCGGGCGAAAGTCAGCGGTGACGGCCTCCGTCCGGCTCTAGCGCACGTCCCAGACCGGCGCGGGGGTCTCGACCACTTCGCCATCGCTCTGGAACAGGACGAAGCGGTCGAAGGAGCGGGTGAACCAGCGGTCGTGAGTGACGGCGATCACCGTGCCCTCGAACAGCCGCAGCCCCTCCTCGAGCGCCTCCGCCGACGCCAGGTCAAGGTTGTCGGTCGGCTCGTCGAGCAGCAGCACCGTCGCCCCCGAGAGCTCCAGCAGGAGCACCAGGAACCGCGCCTGCTGGCCGCCCGAAAGCGTGCCGAACCGCTGATCGCCCTGCATCGACAGCTCGTAGCGGTTGAGCGCCTTCATCGCCCCGGCCCGGTCCATTCCGGACCGGTGATCGTCACCACGCCAGAGAATCTCGACCAGCGTGCGTTCGAGCAGTTCCGGCCGGTCGTGGGTCTGCGAGAAGTGGCCGGGCCGCACCCGTGCACCCAGCCGGGCGACGCCGTTGTGCGACACGTGGGAGAGCGGGGCACCGTCGACCGGCTTGTTCTCGGCCTCGGGGTCGGAGCCGCCGGCCGCGAGCAGGCGCAGGAAATGCGACTTGCCGGTGCCGTTGGCCCCCAGCACGGCGACCCGGTCGCCGTACCAGATCTCCAGGTCGAACGGGAAGGTCAGGTCTTCCATCTCGAGCTGCTCGCAGATCACCGCGCGCTTGGCTGTGCGGCCGCCGCGCAGGTTCATCCGCAGCGACTGCTCCTTGGGCGGCAGCGGCGGCGGGCCGGCCTCCTCGAACTTGCGCAAGCGGGTCTGCGCCGCCTGATAACGCGACGCCATCCCGTCGTTGAAGGTCGCCTTCTGTTTGAGCGACAGCACCAGGTCTTTCAGCTTTTGGTGCTCCTCGTCCCAGCGGCGGCGGTTCTCCTCCATCCGGTCGTGGCGATGCACCCGGGCCTCGTGCCACGACGCGAAGCCGCCCGGATGAGTCCACGCGCTGCCGCCCTCGACGGCGACCACCCGGTCGGCAGTCTGGGCCAGCAACTCGCGATCGTGGGAGACGTAGAGCACGGATTTCGGTGACTCGCGCAGCCGTGCCTCGAGCCAGCGTTTGCCGGGCACGTCGAGGAAGTTGTCAGGCTCGTCGAGCAGCAACACCTCGTCGTCGCCGCGGAGCAGCAGGTCGAGCGCGAACCGTTTCTGCTGGCCGCCCGAGAGCGTCCGCACCGGACGGTTCCGCACCTCGTCCCACGACTTGCCGAGGATCGCCACCGCCACGGTGTCGAACAGCACCTCGGTGTCGTAGCCCCCGACCTCACCCCAATGAGCCAGAGCGTTCGCGTACGCCAGTTGGCTGCGCTCGCTCTCGTCGAGCACCGCCATCGCCTTGGCCAGCCGCTCCCCCGCCTGCCGCAGATCGGGGCGCACCAGCGAAAGAGCCAGATCAGCCAGCGTACGGTCGTCGCCGATCATGCCGATGAACTGGCGCATCACCCCCAGGCCGCCGGCGCGCGCGATCGTTCCCTCGGGCAGCGCGAGATCGCCCGCGACCAGGCGCAGCAACGTCGTCTTGCCGGCCCCGTTCGGCCCGACCAGCGCGACCTTGGCGCCCTCACCGACCCGGAACGCGACGTCGGCGAAGAGCCGTCGCCCATCCGGCAGCACGAATCCGGCTCCGGCGACATCCACGTAACCCATGCCCGCCATCATCCCCGGAGCCGAACCCGCCCGGCACTGGGTTTTCGGCCGCGGCTAGCGCGGTCGGGCGACCTTCAGCACCCGGAAGCCCTGCTGGCTGGCGATCCGCTCGACCTGCCAGCCGCTCTCGACGAGCCAGGCGTGCAGCGAATCACCACCCAGGTGCCGGTTGATCACCAGCCACGCGACCCCGCCCGGCGCCAGCCGCGGCAGCCAGCGCTCCAGCAACGCCCGCAGCTCGGCCTTGCCGACGTGCGTGGGCGGGTTGCTCCAGATCTGGTCGAACGTCAAGTCCACGGGTACGTCGTCCGGCCCGCTCACCCGGACCCGGTCGGCCAGGCCCAGCGTCTCGGCGTTCAGCTCGGTCAGCTCACGGGCCCGGGAGTTCACGTCGACGGCGTGCACCACCGCGTCCGGAGCCTCGCTGGCCAGCACACACGCGATCGGTCCGTAGCCGCAGCCGAGGTCGAGGAAGGTGCCGGTGACGTCGGCCGTCGGCAGGTCGGCCTTACGCAGCAGCACCGCGGTGCCAGGATCGAGCCGGCCCGCGCTGAACACGCCGGACGCGACGGTCAGCCGGTAGTCCCGGCCGGCGGCGCTGAACGCGATCTCGCGGCGCACCTCGGGCGCGGCCGGCTCGGCGCTGAAGTAATGATCGGCGGTCACCGGTCCAGTCTGCCGCCGGGTAACGAGCGGACTCGCGGCGGGGTGCCGCACATTCTGTGCGTTCATCGATCACCGTAAGCGTCTAGCGTGGTCGCCATGCGGTACGGCACCCCCTCTCGTCCAGCCCACCGCGCGACCACCGACGGCGGCCTGGTGCTCCTGGTCCGCGGCATCGGGTCGGGTGGCTCGCACCGCCCGGCGCCGGCACCACCCCCGGAACGCGGGCGGCGCCGGGCGGCCGCCGCGCGGACCACCATCGAGCCGTTGCGCGCGGTGCAATGGCTCACTCAGGGCCTCGCCGGTCTGATCCTGCTCGGCCTGGCCCTCATGATCGGCTTCCTGGTGCTCGTCTCGGACCGGCACCAGCGGGAGCCGGCGACCACGCTCGCGCCGGACGTGCCGGCGAGCGTGCCGGGACCGGCCCTGGGCGAGATCTTCGCGGACGACGAGGTCCTACCGGCGGGCGCCACGGGGGCGTACCGGGTCGGGACGAGGCACTTCGACGCCGACTGCGGCATGGCCAGCACCGGCGAGCTCGGGGCGGTGCTGACGGAGCACGGCTGCACCGGGGTGGTGCGGGCGAGCCTCACCGCGCCGTACGGCGGCTATCAGGTCACCGCCGGGGTCTTCACCCTGGCTGACGCGTCCGAGGCCACAGAGGTCCAGGATCTGGTACGAGGACTGGTCGAGACGGGGGACGGCGGGTTCTCGACGGTGCCGGCGAGTGGCGGCGAGGCGACGGCGCAGGTCGGCTGGCAGACGCGGGGAAACTTCCTGCTCTACTGCGTGATCACCCGCCCGGACGGGCACCTGGTGGCCGCCGACGACCCGTACGCGAAGCGGATCACGGCCGAACTCGTCGACTCCCACCTCGGCGACACGGTGCTGGGCCGGGCGGCGCCCCCACCGCCGCCCGGCGTGCTCGCCGCGAGCTGACCGTCAGGCCCGGAGTCGCCGGGTGGCCTCGGCGCGGGCGGCGTAATCGCCCTCGTCCGGATAGCCGACCGCGATCAGGGTGAGCCCGTGCGCGGGCGCCACGGTGACCGAACTGGACCGTTCCGACAGCGCGAGCAACGTCGACGGCCATCCCGGACCACGCCGCCCGTCCCCCACGGTGAGCAGGGCCCCGACCAGGCTGCGCACCATCGACTGACAGAACGCGTCGGCCTGCACGGTCGCCACCACAATCCCGTCCGGGTCGCGCCGCCAGTCGAGCCGGGTGATCGCCCGGACCGTGGTCGCATGCTCCTTGCGCCGGCAGTAGGCTGCGTAGTCGTGCTCGCCGGTCAGCCCGTCCGAGGCCGCGTTGAGCCGATCCACGTCCAGCGGCCGCACCCACCCGATGGTGTCGTTGCGCCGCAGCGGTTCCGGCCCCCACACGGTGTCCGCCACCCGATACTCGTACCGCCGGAACGTGGCCGAGAACCGGGCGTCGAAAGTGGCCGGAACGGGGGTGACCGCGCGCACCCGGGCGTCTCCCGGCAGCAGGGCGGCCAGGCGACGGAGCAGCGACGACTCCAGCTCGGCGAAGAGTCCGGAAGGCAGGTCGACGTGGCACACCTGCCCGGAGGCGTGCACTCCGGCATCGGTACGCCCGGCGACGGTCAGCCCGAGCGGGGTGTCCGCCCCGACCAGCCGGCCGAGCGCCTCGACCAGCACCCCGGCGACCGTGCGCCGGCCGGGTTGGACCGCCCAGCCCGAGAACTCGGCGCCGTCGTACGAGACGTCCATCCGCAACCGGACCGATTCCATGACCGCAACTCTCTCCTCGGCCGCGACCAGCGACGACGCCCGGGGGACCGGTCGGGCCCTGAACTCGACACGTCGCGTCCATAAAAAGAACCCGGCACCCCCGAAAGGGTGCCGGGCCTTCAGTGCATGACTCAGGCCTTGGCGTCGGTGTCTTCGCCTTCGGCCTTGTCGCCGGGGCCCTCGGCGCCCTTGTCGCCGGAAGCGTTCACCGGCGGCTCGGAATCCTGGTCCGCGGCCTCCGCAGCCGGCGCAGTCGTCGACTCGTCCTCGCGGGTCAGAGCCTCCACCTTGTCCTGCTGCGCGGCGGCCTTGCGGGCGGCCTTGTTAGCCGGCGCGGTCGTCGCGGCGATCTGCAGTTCCTCGACCAGCTCGATGACGGCCATCGGAGCGGCGTCACCCTTGCGCGGGCCGGTCTTGGTGATCCGGGTGTAGCCACCCGGCCGGTTGCCGTAACGCGGAGCGATCTGCTCGAACAGGGCGTACACGACGTCCTTGTCCCGCACGACGGTCAGGACCCGGCGACGGTTGTGCAGGTCGCCGCGCTTGGCCTTCGTGATGAGCTGCTCAGCCAGGGGGCGCAGCCGACGGGCCTTGGCCTCAGTGGTCTTGATCTTCCCGTGCCGGAAAAGCTCAGTGGCCAGGTTGGCCAGGATGAGCTTCTCGTGCGCCGGGCTGCCGCCGAGGCGGGCTCCCTTGGTGGGCGTGGGCATTCCGAATGCTCCTTGTTAAAGGCGGCCGGGCTCTTTAGAGCTGCTCGGTCTCGCGGTAGTCGTCGGTGTCGTAATCCACGTCGCCGAACGAGTCCACGACGTGCGCGGGGTCGAAGGACGGCGCGCTGTCCTTGAGGCCCAGGCCCATACCGGCGAGCTTCATCTTGACCTCGTCGATCGACTTCTGACCGAAATTCCTTATATCCAGAAGGTCGGCCTCCGTCCGCCCGATCAGTTCGCCCACGCTGTTGATGCCCTCGCGCTTGAGGCAGTTGTACGACCGGACGGTGAGGTCCAGCTCCTCGATCGGCAGAGCCAGGTCGGCAGCGAGCTGCGCGTCCTGCGGCGACGGGCCGATGTCGATGCCCTCGGCGGTCTCGTCCAGCTCCCGGCACAGACCGAAGAGCTCGACCAGCGTGGAGCCGGCCGACGCCAGGGCGGTACGGGGAGAGATGGACGCCTTGGACTCGACGTCGATGATGAGGCGGTCGAAGTCGGTGCGCTGCTCGACACGGGTGGCCTCGACGCGGTAGGTCACCTTCATGACCGGCGAATAGATCGAGTCGACCGGGATACGGCCGATCTCGGCGCCGGCGTTCTTGTTCTGCGCCGCCGTGACGTAGCCACGGCCTCGCTCGACGGTGAGCTCCATGTCGAGCCGGCCCTTGCTGTTGAGCGTGGCCAGCTTCAGGTCAGGGTTGTGCACGGACACGCCGGCCGGGGGCTGGATGTCACCGGCGGTGACATCCCCCGGGCCCTGCTTGCGCAGGTACATGCTGACCGGCTCGTCGTGCTCGGAGCTGACGGTCAGCTCCTTGACGTTCATGACCAGCTCGACCACGTCCTCCTTGACACCGGGGATCGTGGTGAACTCGTGCAGGACGCCGTCGATCTTGATGCTGGTGACCGCCGCGCCGGGGATGGACGACAGCAGGGTACGCCGCAGCGAGTTGCCGAGGGTGTAGCCGAAGCCCGGCTCCAAAGGCTCGATGGTGAACCTGGAGCGGGTCTCGCTGATCGACTCCTCGGAGAGGGACGGCCGCTGGCTGATAAGCACTTAACTTCTTCTTTCTGTCAGGGCACCCACTATTTGACGCCCGTCTGTCGGGTGCCGGCCCTGGTGGCCGGCACCCGGAAGCCCTACTTGGAGTAGAGCTCGACGATCAGCTGCTCCTGGACCTGGGTGTCGATGACAGCCCGGGCCGGGAGCGAGTGCACGAGAACCTTCATCTCGCTGGGGATGGGCTCGAGCCACGCGGGCACCGGCCGGGAACCGGCCTGTGCCTGAGCGACGACGAAGGGCGTCATCTCCTTCGACTTCTCGCGCGTGGTCACGATGTCGTGCTCCTTGACGCGGTACGACGGGATGTCGACCTTGACGCCGTTGACCAGGAAGTGGCCGTGCTTGACCAACTGCCGGGCCATGTCCCGGGACTGCGCGAGGCCGGCCCGGTAAACGACGTTGTCGAGACGCGACTCGAGGATCTGCAGCAGCACCTCACCGGTCTTGCCGGGCTTGGTGACAGCTTCCTCGTAGTAACCGCGGAACTGCTTCTCGAGCACGCCGTAAACGCGGCGGGCCTTCTGCTTCTCGCGGTGCTGGAGCAGGTACTCGGTCTCCTTGGTCCGGCCACGGCCGTGCTGGCCGGGCGGGAAGGGACGCGACTCGAACGGGCACTTCGGCCCATCGCACTTGCTGCCCTTGAGGAACAGCTTCATCTTCTCGCGGCGGCAGCGCTTGCAGTCCGCACCTGTGTAACGAGCCATGTTTCCTGTCTCTCCCTCAGACCCGACGGCGCTTCGGCGGACGGCATCCGTTGTGCGGCTGCGGCGTGACGTCGCTGATCTGGCCGACCTCGAGGCCCGCGGCCTGAAGCGAACGGATCGCGGTCTCCCGGCCGGAGCCAGGACCCTTGACGAACACGTCGACCTTGCGCATGCCGTGCTCCATCGCCCGGCGCGCGGCGGCCTCGGCGGCCAGCTGCGCGGCGAACGGGGTCGACTTGCGGGAGCCCTTGAAGCCCACCTGACCCGAGGAGGCCCAGGAGATGACAGCACCGGTCGGGTCGGTGATCGACACGATGGTGTTGTTGAAGGTGCTCTTGATGTGCGCCTGCCCGTGGGCGACGTTCTTGCGTTCCTTGCGCCGGACCTTCTTGACTGCGGCCCCAGCGCGTGCCTTCGGTGGCATAAGTCAGTGCGCTCCTATTACTTCCGACCGGGCTTCTTCTTACCGGCGACCGTGCGCTTCGGGCCCTTGCGGGTACGAGCGTTGGTCCGGGTCCGCTGTCCACGAACGGGGAGGCCCCGGCGGTGGCGGATGCCGGCGTAGGAGCCGATCTCGACCTTGCGGCGAATGTCCGCGGCGACCTCGCGGCGAAGGTCACCTTCAACCTTGAAATTGCCCTCGATGTAGTCGCGGAGCTGGACCAGCTCCTCGTCCGTGAGGTCCTTGGCGCGCTTGTTCAGGTCAATCTCGGTACTGGTCAGTGCCTCGACGGCACGGGTGCGACCAATCCCGTAGATGTAAGTGAGCGCGATCTCCATCCGCTTGTCGCGGGGAAGATCGACGCCGACGAGTCTTGCCATAAGTGGGCGTACTCCTCAGGCTTCTCGCGGAGGTCTGTGCCCGACCCACCCCGCCTGCCCGGGCGGGCCCTGGCCTCCGACCAGGGGTCAGCCACGGCGCTTGCGCGCGCGTGACCGGGACGAGCTTTGTGTGATACGGATCTGGCAGCGGCCGGGGCTCAGCCCTGGCGCTGCTTGTGGCGCGCGTCGGTCTTGCAAATGACCATGACGCGCCCGTGCCGCCGGATGACCCGGCAGTTGTTGCAGATCCGCTTGACGCTCGGCTTGACCTTCACGGTTTGCCTTAACTCTCAGTCGGACGGGATACGTGGTGCTCCCCGCCCCCGCGTTTACTTGTAGCGGTAGACGATGCGCCCACGGGTGAGGTCGTACGGCGACAGTTCGACGACGACCCTGTCCTCGGGAAGGATGCGAATGTAGTGCTGCCGCATCTTGCCGGAGATGTGCGCCAGCACCTTGTGACCGTTGGCGAGCTCCACACGGAACATGGCGTTCGGCAGGGGCTCGATCACTCGGCCCTCGATCTCGATGGCTCCGTC
>DASRYP010000009.1:0-8533 GCA_035687165.1 Actinoplanes sp.
CACTGCGACGGCGAACACGATGATCCCGGCGGCGATCCAGGCCGCAGGCGGCAGGAGCGGGCCGTAGGTGCGGTAGGTGCCGAATCCGGCCAGGGTAGGGCCGCCGATGATGGCGAGTTGCCGGAAGGTCAGCCCGAAGGCGATGCGGTCCGGTTCAGAGACGTTCGCCGGCACCACCGCGCGCGGCGTGGTGTCCTCGTTGCTCATCGCCCACCCCGCAGTAGGGGGATACGGCGGGCGACGCCTTGCATGACCACGACCCGCAGCAGGAAGCCGCCGATGTTGGGCGAGCCCTTACGCGTGACGTAGCGGCCTACCAGCGACGGAATCTTGATCGTGAGCCAGAGCATCACGACGACCAGCACCAGGTTGAACGTGTCCGAACCCTTGACTCCCAGGACGATCGGCAGGTTCGAGTCCGGATTGATCACCATGTCGATGCCGGTGGTGAACGCGACGGCTTGCAGCGCCGGGGTGGCCAGGCAGCCGCCTAGCGAGCGCCACCACAGGTCGGCCACGCCCTGGGTCCACGGGGTGGCATAGCAGGCCAGCGCCACCGGCGCGATCCCGGCCAGGACCAGCAGCACGCCGACACGCACGAACCAGCTCCCGATGAGCATGGCCATCAGCACGACGATCAGCAGGCCGATGATGGCGATCAGCAACGCGCTGCCGTCGTCGTCCAACGCCGCGCTGATGCGGGCCTTGACGAAGTCGACGGTCTCCGTGGTCGGCGCCGTGGTGCCGCTCATGGAGACCGTGAGCGCGTTGGCGATGGTGATGAGCTGGCCGGTCAGCGGCACGGAAAACGCGGAGAGCACGAACCCGACGACCAAGCGCGGGATCAGCTCTTTGATGCCGTAGCGAATCTGGACCGAGTCACCGGTCATCGTCGCGATGCCCACGGCGATGATGGCGAGAACGAAGCAGGAGTCGACGACCAGCGCGCTCTTGCCGGCAATCGACGTGACCTGCGGCAGGACGGTGACGTCCGGCGATACGAACAGCGTTGAGGCCAGCAGGGCCAGTAGCCCGCTGAGAAGGTCGACGACCTTCTCAGCGAGCCAGCTGACCAGGCCGTCCATCAGCCAGTCGGTCATGATCGGTCAGCCGCCGAGGATGCTTTGCAGCACATCGAGGACCACCGGGGACAAGACCGCCAGCGCTTAGCCGATCAGAGCGGACTTGAAGTTGCCCTTGGCCTGCTCGACCTGGGCGGGATCGCCTCCGGCGGCCATGTAGCGCAGGCCGCCGATGACCAGGAACATCGTCGCGACGACCGCGATGATGCCCATGATCCAAGCGGTGATGCCGTCGATGACCTGCGGGATGGTTTTCGCCGCCGCCAGCGGCACGTCAGCCGCAGCGGCAAGGGACAGAAGGGTGAGACTGGTGTGCATCGCGAGGCTCCACAGGAGTTCTGCGGGGCCGCCGCGATGGGGACCGGGGCGAAGGGTCGTATGAGGTCCGGTGGGGGCGCTCCTCCTCGCGTGTCGCGAAGGTTGCGGTGTCAGTGCGCCGCGCCAGCCGTGCCGGACCATCGGGCCTCGCCGCCGGGGTGGTCCCCACCGGGCGGGCATGCCGTGGATGACATGCACCGCCCAGATCCGCGCTGTCAGGTAGATCGAACTCGTGCCACTCCTGTCACGAGCTGACACGATCGGTCAGCACGGATAGACATCCGGAACGCACGGGAAGGCGCGCTTATGGACGACGTGACCCCCAGGCAGGGATCGCTCGACCGATGGATGCGGACACCGCCGTTGACGCGGTACTCGCCCGAGGCTCGGGTGGCGGTGTTCATCGACTTCGAGAATTTGGTCTGCGGCGCCGGCAAGGGTCTCCCAGGACAAAGCGAACCGATCCCTGCGAAGGCGCTGACCCACCTGTGCCGCGGGTTCTACGGCAACGCCTCCATTCGCAAGGCGTACGCCGACTGGGCCAACACCGGATTCGGCCGGTATCAGCCAGCATTGGCAAACAACGGCGTCGACCTCGTCCAAATCGCCCACCACGGCGTCGCCGGGAAGAACGCCGCCGACATCCGCATGGCCGTTGACGCGATGGAAGTCCTCATCACCCATCCCGACGTAGACGTGTTCATCCTGGTCACCGGCGACAGCGACTACTCGCCACTGGTTCACCGGTTGCGCGAGTTCGGCAAACACGTCGTCGGAGTCGGCACGCAAGCCACCGCCAGCCAGCGACTGGTGTCGGTGTGCTCGGAATACAAGTTCTGGGGCACCGTCGTCGCCGAGGTAGAACCGGCCGCCAGACCCGCCGTGACCGCCGTCTTCGACATCGCGGCAGCCGAAACCCTGCTGGTGCGCGCCTTCGAGCAGATCCCCACCGACACACCCACCGCCGGCACCGTCAAGAACAAGATGCTCGTGCTGGACCCGTCGTTCGACCAGGCCAACTACGGCTGCCGCACCTTCCGCGACTTTCTCAACCGCCTGCCGCACCGGGTTGCCACCGCAGGGCGTTCAGGCAACGACATCACCGTGCGCCAGATCGCCTCACCATCGTGAGCGGCCGTGTGACGACGGTCGGCTGAAACGGATCGAGGCCGCACCGAGCGGATGCTCGATGCGGCCTCGACCGGTTGATGTCAGCAGCGCCTTACGCTGCCGTCGTGCTGGCGCCGCGATCATTCGGCGCGAAGGGACCGGACAGGTCGCCGCGCCTGACCGCGGCCGCGACGACTCGCTCGGCGCGGCGGCGCCGCATCCGCAGCGCCGGGGCCGTGGTGCCTTGTTCGGCGGCGAGTTGCTCGATCAGCGCGTCACCGAAGCGGGTGGCGCTGATCAGCTCGGCGGCTTCGCCGGTGATCAGGCCGGCGGCGGCGGCCCGGCCGAGCAACAGGTCCGGGTGGCCGTAGGGCATGCGCGGGGTGCGGGAGCCGTTGGACAGATCCAGAGGTAGCTCCTCGCCCTCCTGGTCCTTGATGACTGCAGCCCCGGCCCGCCAGGCGGTCCAGCACATCCGCAGCCACAACCGCGGCTTGTCGAGGTCCGCGGTGCGCAGGGCCGCCAGGAACCCGGTCAGGACCTCGGAGTCGATGTCGTCGGCGAGCCGGGGCCGACCGGAGCTGATCTTCGCCGCGAGGTGAGTGAGGGCGGGCAGTGCGACGCCGATCGCGCCGACGACCCAGGCCGGACCCCATTCGCGGGCGTGGCGGGCGAGTTGCCGCCACAGGATGTCGGTGGTGTCGCTGTCGTACCGCTCGTACACCAGCAGGGTTCGCAGCCGGTCCAGCGGCATCGTCGTGTTCGGCATGCCCGGCACGGGCCGGGCGTCGAACACCAACGGAGCCGGTTCGCAGGTCAGTAGCGCGAATGCCTTCTCCGCGCTGGTCAACGCGGTGTTGGTTGTTCTCGTGCGGGTCGTCGTCGCCATGATCGGTTCCCCTCGGTGGGGAGCGGCTCGCCGGGTGCGAACGCTCCGAGGCACCGATTGGGACAGCCCGACCTGACACCAGAAGCGGTTGTCAGCTTCGGACAGGTCGTGACCGGTCCGGACAGATTCGCCGCCCTGCCGCCCCGCGTGCCGAATCTGTCAGCACGCTGCGATGACCGGTCCTGACAGGACGGGGCCGAGTTCGATCGACCTGACAACCGGGATCTATGCATCGTCAGCGCGCCCGCCGGTCCGGGGGCCAACGAAGCCCATGACCGAGAGAAAACACCAGCAGGCACCGGTTCCCGTGGGGGACGTGGTGTCCGGCGACCCGCCCGTGCCGATCACCGTGTGGCCAGTTCCCGCCCCGATCCGGGGCGAGACCATGTCCAACGCGATGGGGGTACGGCTGGTCCACAACCTCACTCACCCGTCCGACCTGATCACCGACCTCACCGCCGGGCCGCAGCTGGCCCGCGCGATCATCGCCGCCCGGCGCCGCAGCCACCTTCAGTACACCCGGCCGCTCGGCTGGGAGTGGCACACCGCGACCCTGGTCGTCACCGGATGGCCCACCGACGACCCCGCCGAGCCGGGGGGCTTCTTCGACCGCTGCCGTACGAGCCTCGTGCCCGGCGGCTGCGTGGCTGTCCTACTGCCACACGGCGACGTCGTCCTCCCCGTCGACGTCATCACCGCGGCCAAGAAGGCCGGACTGGCGTACCTGCAGCACATCGTGGCGGCCGACCGGCAGCCCCGCCGGGGCCAGCAGACCCAACTCGACATCCACACCGACGTGCTGATCCTGACCCGCAGCGCAACGGAGAATGGAGGCAACGATGGCTGAAGACACCCTTCCCGTCACCTCGGTCTGGCTGACCTGCCAGCAACCCGCGCGTGACCAGCGCCGGGGCCGCTACGTCCCGGCGACCTCAACCCATCCGGGCAAGATGCTGCCCCATCTGGCGGCCCACGCGATCAACTCGTTCACCGCGCCGGGCGACCTGGTTTTCGACCCGATGGCAGGCTCCGGCACCACCCTGGTCGAGGCCATGCATCTGGGCCGTGACGCGATCGGCATCGACATCGAACCCCGCTTCACCGCCCTGGCCGAGCAGAACGTCGCCCTGGCGTCGTCGCAGGGCGCGGCCGGCACGGCGAAGGTCGTCACCGGCGACGCCACCGGACTGCTCGACCTGGTCCCCGCGTCCGCGGTCGGTCAGGTGGGACTCATGCTCACCTCACCGCCGTACGGGCGCGGGACTCACGGGCTCGTGCGGGCGGACAGTACCGGGGTACGCAAGCGGGACCACCTCTATGGGGACCGGGAACGCGGGAACCTCGCCTATGCGGGATGGTCCCGCTTGCTCGACGGGTTCGCCACCATCCTGGCCGCCTCGTATCAACTGCTGCGTCCCGGCGGGACCGTGGTGATCACCTGCCGACCGGTACGCCGCCAGCGCGACGACCTGATCGACCTTCCCGGCGAACTCCTCGCCGTCGCCCGATCAACGGGACTGGTCCCGGTCCAGCGGTGCGCGGCGATGCTCGCCGCCGTCCGCGACGGGCAGATCGTGCACCGCGCCTCCATGTTCGGGCTCATGGCCGTACGCCGAGCCCGCGCCGAAGGCGTCCCCGTCCACCTCATCGCGCACGAGGACGTCTTGGTCCTGCGCCGCTGCTGAAACTCCTGAAGTTCCGTAGCAACCCAAGGGGTTCGTCCGGCCAATCCTGGGGTCCATGCAGGTCAGGCACTTTTTCTCGGAGCAAGTCTCGTCATCGTTGACCGGCCTGACACGGCTTCGGGGCGGGCGTTCGGGAATGCATCGCCATCATCCGGGTCGTCGGGCTGTTGCTGGCCGCCGTGCCCAACCTCACAGGTCCGCACGGCGGCGCAGCCGGAACCTGACAGGTGCCACCCGGTCAGAACCGGGAACCTGACAGGGGCCGCCCGGCGCTGTTCTGCCCGCCGTTTGCTGCCCCGTGTCAGGGTCCCGGTCTCACCGGTCACTGGCCGATAGCCGGTGACCGGTGGGGGCTACCCTGCACGTCCCGGCGGAGCGGGACTCTGCTGTACCGGCCGCCGGCGAACGAGTCCCGGCGGCGGGTCCCGCTACGCTTCGGCGACCGAAGCGGGACCCGTCGGCTGGAGGAGTCCCGTCGAGCGGGACTTCGCCGATGTCCCGCACAGTCCCGCTCGAGCGGGGGACCTGACCGGGACTGCCAGGCTGACAGGTTTTGCCAGGTCGGCCGATCTGACAGCCCAGCACCGGGACCGCCGGTCCCTCATACGCTGAAGGTTCTCCTTTTTCTTTCTGTGTCCCGATCCCTTGCCCCGCGCGACGGCATCGCGCCCACCATCACGGTCGGCCGCCGCCGCCAGCCTCGGATCTGGCACCCATCTGCTGACGCCCTCCGCCGACACGGCCAGGGCGCGGTAGCGCACACCCAATTTTCCAGCGGCGGCCATCACCCGATGGCCGCCTTCCTGCTGTCCGTAGGAGAACGACATGCTCAAACCCGCCTGGTACCTGCCTGGTGCCGACTGGTACGCGCAGGTCCCGGATCGTCCCGGGATCGACGATGACGGCCAAGACGTCGTGACCATGCTCGCTCAGATGCTCGGCGATAATGCGCGCCTGGATCCGCCAGTCACCGTCGCGATGACCTACATCATCCTGCTCGCTGTTGAACACCTCGGCGACATCATGACCCACGCCGCCGAACTCCACGACCTCGCCGAACTGGCCCGACTGGTGTGCGGCCTCAACCTTATTCAGGCGCACTTGACCCAGACCATCCAGCGCATCGCCTCGAACACCGATGCCCGTGCCTTCCTCGGCTCCGTCGATGCACCAGCCGCAGCGCTGCGAGCCATTACCGACAGCCTCAGCGCCGCCGGCGCCAACAGCGAGCTGGTCGCGGGACACCTCAAAGAGGCGCACCTGCGGCTGTACGGACTCACGCAGTAGCCGATTCCCCGAGTAACCGCTCGCATCACCTCCTCGGCCGTGCCCGGCCGACCGCGCGAATCCCGCGCACTCTTCCGGGCACGGCCGATCTGGCGTGCCCGGATTCTGCCTGATGGATGGAGGAATCCAATGCCGTACCCCGACCTCGGTACGCCACCGCCCCGCCGTGCCTTCGCACCGCCGGCGTCCGGATGTAACCCCGCAGGTTCTCGCGCTGCTCGCCCGCGCCCAGCACGGCGACCGTGACGCGTTCGCACAGCTTTACCTCATGTTCCGGGAACCGGTCACCCTGTATGTGGCCGTGCGCCTGCGAGGCCGCGACCGCGACGCGATCCCGGACCTCGTGCAGGAGGCGTTCACCGGCGCCCTGGCGGACCTGAACGCCGCGCTGCTCGACGTGCGCGGCTGGTTCATCTGGCACGCCGCGAAGGCGTGCAACCAGCACGATTGGTCGCGGCGCCGCTACGTCCGCGCTGCGTACGCCGTCCGCGACCACGAGCCCGCGCCCGCCGCCTCGGCCGTCGCCGTACCGCCTGCCCGGCTCGGGCGGATCACCTTCGCCCACGCGATGGCGAGGCTGACCGCCGCCCAGCGCCGTGCGATCCAGCTGCGCTATGTGGACGGCTACCCCCGCGACGCCACGGCCCGGCTCATGGACCGCAGCACCGATGCCGTCCGCGACCTGGAACGACGCGGTCTGCGCCATCTCCAAGCAGCCCTGGCCGCTGCGCCGGTCACGGCATGAATCCCGCTCAGAAACCTGTGAAAGGCCCGATCATGACGCTGTTCTACATCGCCGTCTACCACAACACCGACAGCCGGTTCTTCCCGTACGAACCCGGCCACGCCCTCACCAAGGTCATCTCCCACTGGCGGGACCTGCCCGCCGAGACCAGCCCGGAGGACATCGCCGACTGGGCGTTCGCCCTGTTCAACGCCGACCTCGACACGCTGCAGGGCCGCCGCGGATACCCCGGCGGCGGCGAGTTGGACTTCCTGCTCGCGTGCACCTACCGGCTGCTGAAGCTGCGGTCGCTGTCGGCCGGCGACGTCCTCGGGATCACCAGCGAGCAGACCACCACCTTCCTGGCGTGTGAGTTCGCCGGTTGGCGACGCATCGACAGTCCAGACAACCGCACCGGCCAGGCACTGACCGCCGACACCATCTACCTGCACCTGCGTCGGAGCCACCATGGGTGAGCATCCCTGCCATCAGCACCGGCCTGGCCAGCACACCGACGCATGCCTGACCGGCGACTGCGGGTTCTGCGGCACCAGCCTCAACGACGTCGCCTCCGGCGAATGCCGCGCCTGCCTCCGGATCGTCTGCGAACACTGCGACGGCGGATACCAGGCCGACCTCGGCCCGATCTGCCAGCCTTGCACGCCGTCCGCGCCCGTCAGCTCGGCCACCGGGGAGTTCGTGGAGTACCGGCTGTGCGTGTTCGAGTTCGACCTGTCCTGCGGTCACACGGTCTTCGTCGCCCTGACCGGTTGGTACCCCGTCACGGTGGCCTGCTGCACTCGGCTCGGCGGCGCCATCCTGCGCGGCGACTACCGCCCGCTGGACTCTGACATCGACTTCGTCAGGGGCGTGTACGAGCGCTACGAACTGCGTCCCCAGGGGACTCCGCCCGGCGCCACCCAGGTGATCGGCCGGCGGCCCCGCACCGACGAGCCACGCCCGCCCGATCGGCCCGGCCTGAAGGGCTCCGCCGGGCGATACCCGGCTCGTGTCGGCGCCACCTTCAGTTGGGACGGCTCGATCGCGACGCCCGAGACCACCTGACCCGGGCCGCCGTACACGGCGCCCGAAGCACCAAATACGGCCCGCCAGAAGGCGGGCCGTCGTCGTATCCGGAACCCGGGACGCCTCGCCTGGAAAACGCGCGTCCCGGGTCTCTCCACCAGAAATGGAGGAACCCAGTGTTCACCACATCCCTTGTGATCGCCACCCTCGTGGCGGCCACGCTCGGAGCCGTCATCGGCCTCCTGACCAGCCGCAGGGCTACCCGGCTGATCATCGCCCGGCTGCGCGACGACCTGGCCGACAAGGTTTGGCAGCTCACCCATGACCCGCTCACCGGGCTGAACAACCGCGCCGGTCTACGCGCCATCCACACCGCCATCGCCGGATCCGAGTACCGGCAGATCGTCGCCGT
>DASRYP010000010.1:0-2447 GCA_035687165.1 Actinoplanes sp.
CGGCAGACGTGCTCGATGTCCACGCCGCCGCCATGACGCTGGCCGTGGGCGCAACCGCGGTCCATCCGCGACTCGCGGTTGCCGCGGCCGCCGAGCTGGCCGGCACGCGCGGCGCCGAGGAGCTCACCCCTGCCGACACCGTCGGCAACCTTATGAGCGCGTTCGAGGCTGGCCTGCGCAAGACGCTCGCCCGCATGGGCATCAGCGCCGTTGCGTCATACATCGGCGGGGCGCTGATCGACACGCTCGACCTGGCCCCGGAGGTCGTCGCCCGCTGCTTCCCGACCGCCGCCGCGTGGCCGGGTCGCGTCACCTTCGCGGACCTTGCCGAGCGCCAGCTCCGTCGCCGCGAGGCGGCGCTCGCCATCCCGCCACCGCCGCCCGGCCGCGAGCCGCGCATGCCCGACCCGGGCTTTGCCCGCTTCCGCGCCGACGGCGAGGCGCACCTGTTCGCACCGAAGATCGTCGGGGAGATCCAGGCCATCGTCGACACGTCCTCCGGTGACGACATCGAGACGCAGCTGACGCGCTACCGCGCTGGCGTCGGCCGCAGCGCGGTGGACCGCGCGGTGCCGCGCGACGAGTTGCGGGTGCGGCGCGCTGCCGCGCCTGTGCCCCTCGAGGAAGTCGAGTCGGCGCGTTCGATCGTCCGCCGCTTCGTCGTGTCGGCGATGAGCGTTGGCGCGCTCAGCCCCGAGGCCCACCAGGCGCTGACGATCGGCATCCAGCGGGCCGGAGGCGCGGCGAACACCGGTGAGGGCGGTGAGGACCCGGCGTGGTACCTGCCCGACGCCGAGGGCCGCCGCCACGACGCGAAGATCAAGCAGGTCGCCTCGGCACGGTTCGGGGTGACCGCAACCTACCTCGCCCGCGCCGACCAGCTCGAGATCAAGATCGCCCAGGGCTCGAAGCCCGGGGAGGGCGGTCAGCTCCCGGGTCGCAAGGCAACCGCCTACATCGCCGCGCTTCGGCGCGGGCAGCCGGGCCAGAGCTATATCAGCCCGCCGCCGCACCACGACATCTACTCGATCGAGGACCTCGCCCAGCTGATTGCGGACCTTCGAGCGATCAACCCCGATGCGCGGATCGGAGTCAAGCTGGTCGCCGGCCGCGGGGTCGGCACGATCGCGGCCGGCGTCGCCAAGGCGGGCGCGACATACATCCACCTCGCAGGCCACGCCGGCGGGACGGGCGCCTCCCCGCTGTCGTCGATCAAGCACGTCGGCGCGCCCTGGGAGTTCGGCCTCGCCGAAGTCCATCAGGTCCTACTCCGCAACGACCTCCGCGACCGCGTCGCGTTGCGCACCGATGGCGGGCTGCAGACCGGCCGTGACCTCCTCGTCGCGGCCCTGATCGGCGCCGAGGAGTTCGCCTTCGGGACCGCGATGCTCGTCGCGATCGGCTGCGACATGGCCCGCCAATGCCATCTCGACACGTGTCCGACGGGTGTCGCGACCCAGCGCGAGGACCTGCGCGCCAAGTTCTCGGGCACGCCCGAGCAGGTCGAGCGCTTCGCCCTCGCGCTGGCCGAGGACTTCCGCCGCGAGCTCGCCTCGGTCGGTGCGCGGTCGGTCGGCGAGGTGATCGGCGAGTCGCGCCGGGTGCTGACGCCGGTGCGCGGCGCGGCGGCCGACCTGCGCCCGATCGTCAGCGGCCCGTCGTGGCCGGCCGGCGCCGGTCGTCGGGCGGACCCCGCGGCTGCGACGCGGATCGTCGGCCACTCCCCGGCGTCGCCGCTCGAGACCCGGATCGCCGCCGCATTCCACGGCCAGGGCTCGGTGTCGGTCAGCGGCCTGCAGGTCACGACCGCGGACCGCTCGCTCGGTGCGGCGCTCACGGGCGCGGTCGAACGGGGCACCCTACGCGGTCCCGTCACGCTCGACCTTCACGGTTCGGCGGGGCAGTCGTTCGGGGCCTTCGCCGGGCCTGCGGTCGAGCTGCGCCTCACCGGGCAGGCCAACGACTACGTCGGCAAGGGCCTGTCGGGCGGCACGCTGGTCATCGTTCCGGAGGCAGACCTGCCGGTCGATCCGGCCGGGCAGGCGATTGCCGGAAACACGGTCCTGTACGGGGCGACCGGCGGGCGACTCCATCTCGTGGGTCGAGCAGGGATGCGCTTCGCGGTCCGCAATAGCGGCGCGGAAGCCGTCGTCGAGGGCATCGGGCCGCACGGCTGCGAGTACATGACCGGCGGCACCGTCGTGGTCCTCGGGCCGGTCGGCGCGAACTTCGGGGCCGGCATGACCGGCGGCCGAGCCTACCTGTACGACCCGAGCGGCCGCCACCACGCGGCGCTCGATTCGGCCAGCGTGCGAGGCGTTCGCCTGTCGGTGGCGGTCGCCGAGCGCGAGGACGGCCAGGCCCGCATGGCCGAGTTCGTTCGGCTCCTCGAGGCCCACCGAGCAGCGGGATCCGCGCGGGCGGCGCGTCTGCTCGGGGACCTGTTG
>DASRYP010000011.1:0-2898 GCA_035687165.1 Actinoplanes sp.
CAGCAGTCCGCGCGAGAAGGCGCGCTGCACAACGTCCTCCTCGCCACCACCTACATCCGCCAGGACAAGCCCAACCTCGACCGGGCGATCGAACTCGGCGACCAGGCAGTACACACGCTCAGCGGTCAAGTCAGCTCCACCCGGTGCGTACGACACGTCCGCCGACTCGTCGACGACCTGACCCCCTACCGCCGAAACCCCATGGTCCGGCGCTTCTGCAACGACGCCACCGACCTGCTCCAAACAGTCAGCACGTAGCCAGCCGGTCTGCTCATCTCCCGTAAGAGTCTCCGCCGACGTTCGCCCAAACTTACCCGTCAGTAACTTTGCGGCTGGTGACAGCTACCCAAGCGCGGGGCCGAGCCTCCCGCCAGATCAGCGACCAGGTCACCGCCACTCTCGCCACGATCGCGTAACCCACGGCATCCCGAGGTCTGTACCGCCCGGCCGGGTGACCGTCTCCCCACGCCGAAACACGGCCCGCCATGATGCCGGGATGGGAAACGAGGACGAGCCGCTGTGGACACCGCCGAAGATCCGGGCGAACAAGTTCGAGCGGACCATCGCGATCAAATGGGCGGGCCACGGCGGCCGGTGGTGGGTGATCAGCCCGGACGATCCGGAACACGGGCGCTGGGACGACGGCCCCGACACCAACTTCGACCGCGACGAGTGGATCGATCCCACCGTCTGCCCGCACGAGGACATCGGCGGCCTGACCGCCGCGATCCGCCGGCACCACAGCGACATCGAACAGATCCTCAAGGGCTTCCAGCGCCTCCCCTGGGGATGACCACACCCGGCCGCGAGCCGGCACCGTTCACGTCCGCGGACGTGAACGCCGGACGCCCCACGGGGGAAGGGCATCCGGCGCGATCACTATAGGGAGAGCGGCAATCCGGCATCCTCGCCGCCCGCGGCGAATCGCACCCGGCTCACCTGGTCCGGCCGATTGGCCCAGATCCCCGCCATCACGCACCGGACGAGCGCAGCGGGCGCAGGCCGTGTTCGTCGAGTTTGGCCAGCTCCGCCTCCACATCGGCGCTGATCGTGCCGAAGAAGTTGACGTTCTCGCTGTGCGCCGGGGAGATGTGCGCCAGCAGTTCGTCCGGGATGTCCCGGCCGTCGGCGCGCAGCCGATCGACGGCCATCGCGTAATACTCGGTGGTCCAGGTGATCACGGCGTTGGTCAGCGCGGTCAGGCACCACGCCTGCTCGGTCTGCTGCTCCAGCTGCCGGCGGCGGACCGTGCCGTGGTTGGCGTAGTGCAGGTCTCGGCGCAGCGCGTGCAGCGACTCGCCCTTGTTGAGCTGCCGCGAGATCTTGCGCCGGTACACCGGATCCGACAAATATTTCGCCGAGTGGATCGTGCGCCGCAGCGTCCCCCACACCTTCAACGCGGTGGCCAGGGTGTTCTGCCGTGACGCCGCCGACCACTTCCCGACGATCAATGACGCGGTGGCTTGGCCGAACTTCAGCGACCCGGCCATCCGCAGCAGATCCGGCCACACCTCGACGATCAAGTCTTGGTCGAGGCGGTCGGTCAGCAACGACCCGGCGTGCGGATAGCGGGCGTTGACCACCGTCGGGGTGTCGTCGCGGCACAGGGTGACTTTCCCCAGGTCCCGGATCCGCGGGGTGAGCGCCTTACCCACCAGGTCGAACAACATGAAGTTGATCAACGTGACGCCGTGGGTGTCCGTGGCGTGCTCGGCGATCGGCAGGTCGGTGGCGTTGCCCGGGAAGTCGTCCAGCACGTAGTGGGCCGCGCGGGTGGTCGGCACGATCACCTTCGTGCCGTAGGTGGAATGCTGGTCGGACACGTGGGTGTAGGTCGACAGGCCCTCGTCGGCGAAGAACGTGTTCATCGCCCGTGCGGTCAGCGACTGCCCCGGGTCGGGAACCGCTGCCTGTCCGACGACATCGTGCCCCCACCGAACACCCTCGCGAAAGCGAGGCCGTGGTGATGGTTGACGATCATCGTGTTCGCCTCGCGCAGGGTCTCCTCCCGCACGTACCACTCCTGCGTCCAGGCGAGCACGTCGTAGGGCACCCCGCACGCCTCGGCCATCTTCACCAGACCGAGGTTGGTGGTGTTCGCGATCAGTACCGCCAGGATGTTGCGCTTGAGCTCAACGGCAGCATCCCGGCCAGTTCCTCCTTCACCGCGGTGGCCTCGGCCGGCACGTCCTCGGCCGACAGCTGCGGGATGACCAGGGTGCCCTGCTCGTCCAGGCGTACCGACCCCACCTGGTCCGGGCCCGTCGACGCGAGCACCTGCTCCAGGTCACCCAGGGCGGTGTGCAGCTCGTCCAGGCCCTGCTCCAGGCCGACCCGCCCGTCGGCGGGCTTGCCGACCAGCGCGCAGAACTCCTCGCGCCGCGGCTCCCACGCCTGCGGGGGTGAACAGGTACGAACTCGGGTCGGCGTACCGGCGCGAGCCCGGCACGAAAACATCACCCGAGCGCAGCCCGTCATCGTGGCCAGGAACCGGCGCCGCTCGGCGGCCGGCATCGACAGGTCGATCAAATGGCCGTCCATCGCGCGTACCCAGGTCAGCTTCTCGATCGACGTCTTGATCGACGTCGCGGTGGCATCGGCCGCCGGCTTGGTCAGCTACGCCAACCGGGTCATCCCCAACCCGACGTCCACCCAGGGCAGCAGGTCCAGATCGGCGGTCATCTGCCCGGTCAACAGCGGCGCGACCAGACCATGCGTCAACGTCGGGGCCGTCGTCCGGGCCGTGGCCACCATCTCCAGCAGACTGACCGCCCCGGGCCGCACCGTCCGGTTCGCGATCAGGTACTCACAGGCCAGATGGAACAGCGTCGTCGGCGAGTCGTGCTCCATCGCCCGGCCGAGCAGGAACTCCTCCAACTCCTTCATGACGACCCCACC
>DASRYP010000012.1:0-2981 GCA_035687165.1 Actinoplanes sp.
GTCCACGTGATCGATCACGGCGATGTCGCCAGGGCGCAGCCGACCGGTCAGACGCTTGGTCCGACGGTCGAGGCGGGCGGTGCCGGCGAGGGCATCAGGATCGATGCTCCGCGCGCGGCGCAAGGTGGGAAGTCGCATCACGGCCATCCTGACATGCCGAATCACGCGCCTGGCACGCGACATGCGCGATCTCACCCACAAAAGGGGCATTCGCCCCGCTAGTTCCGGTCGGTCGCGGTTTCACGACCGTATCTGCTGGTCAGGCCCGTTTTTCCCGGCCCGCGACGGCGAGAAGTTCCTCGGCGTGCGCGATGCCCAGATCGGAATCCGGCAAACCCGCGAGCATCCGGGACAGCTCCCGCGCCCGCTCGGTCTCCTCGACGATGCGCACCCCGCTCGTGGTGATCGCGCCCCCGGTGTCCTTCAGGACCACCAGGTGCCGGTCGGCGAACGCGGCGACCTGTGGCAGGTGAGTCACGACCAGCACCTGGTGGGTGCGGGCCAGCCGGGCCAGCCGCCGGCCGATCTCGACCGCGGCCTGACCGCCCACGCCCGCGTCGACCTCGTCGAAGACCAGCGTCGGCGGGCCGCCCGCACCGGCGAAGACCACCTCGATCGCGAGCATCACCCGCGACAGCTCACCGCCCGACGCGCCCTTCTGCAGCGGCAGTGACGGCGCTCCCGGGTGGGCCAGCAGCCGCAACTCCACCTCGTCGGCGCCGTCGGGCCCGGCGCCCACCTCGGCGCCGTCCAACGTCACGGACGGCTCGTCCTTGCCGACGCCGCGCGGCACGACGGCTACCTCGACCCGGGCGTGCGGCATCGCCAGACCGGCCAGCTCGACACTGACCGCCTCGCTGAACCGGCCCGCCGCCTCGGCCCGCGCCGCCGTCAACCGCCCGGCGAGCTCGCTCACCTGAGCCGCCAGCCGCTGCCGCTCCCGCTCGAGCTCGTCGAGCAGTTCGTCGGAGGAATCGAGCGCGGCGAGCCGGGTGCGGGCGTGCTCGGCCCAGGCGATGACGCCCTCGACGTCGTCGGCGTACTTGCGGGTGAGCGCACGCAGCTCGGCGCGGCGCTCGTAGATCTCCTCGAGCCGGGCCGGGTCGGCGTCGAGACTGCCCAGATAGGCCGAGAGCTCGGACGAGACGTCACCGACCAGGGTGGCTGCCTCCTCGATGCGCGCGGCCAGCTCGCCCAGCAACGGGTCGACCTGGGCCTGTGCCTCGAGCGTGCGGCGAGCCGTGCCCAGCAGCTCAGTCGCGTCGGGCGTCTCCTCGGTCACCTCGACCCCACCGGCCAGCGCCTGCGCGGCCAGCGCCGCCGCGACCCGCAGGCCCTCGGCGTGCTCGAGCCGCTGAACCTCGGCGCGCAGATCGTCGTCCTCGCCCGGCTGGGGATCGACCCGGCTGATCTCGTCGAGGCCGAGCTTGAGCAGGTCGGCCTCCTGCGAGCGGGCCCGAGCGTTGCGGCGGCGGTCGGCCAGGTCGTCGACCACGGCCCGCCAGCGCCCGTATGCCTCGCGGTAGGTCTCCAAAAGTTTTTCGTGCTCGGGGCCGGCGAAGCGGTCGAGGGCACCGCGCTGCTCGGCCGGGCGCAGCAGCCGCAACTGGTCGGACTGGCCGTGCACGGCCAGCACCCGCTCCCCCAGATCGCTGAGCATCGCCACCGGCATGCTGCGGCCGCCGACGTGCGCGCGGGAGCGGCCCTCGATCGTCACCGTGCGGCTCAGCAGCACCGAACCGTCGTCGTCGACCTCGGCGCCGGCGTCGTGGATGCGGGCGGCCACCTCGTCGGCCAGCTTGCCGCCGAGCCGCAGCCGGCCCTCGACGACCGCCCGGCCCGGATCGGCACGCACCCGCCCGGCGTCGGCCCGGCCGCCGAAGAGCAGGCCGAGGCCGGTCACCACCATCGTCTTACCGGCACCGGTCTCACCGGTGATGACGTTCATACCCGTCGTCAGCCTCAGGGTCGTGTCGTCGATGACGCCGAGCCCGGTGATACGCAGTTCCTCCAGCACACGGCAGACAGTATCGGTGCCCCCCGACATTTGCCCACTCCCGCCTGACCGCGGGGGAAAACGGAAAGAACCGTTGATCAACGCCGGTTGCCGCGCCAGCCCTCGACCGGCAACGCGAACTTCGCCACGAGAACGTCGGTGAATGGCCGGGGCTGCAGCCGAACCAACCGGACCGGCAGTCGACCGCGCTCGACGGTGACCTTGGCGCCCGGCGGAAGGTCCCAAGTGCGACGGCCGTCACAGCAGAGCACGGCAAAAGAGGTGTACGGGTCGACGGTCAGCACGAACGACGACGTCGGGGCGGTCACCAGCGGCTTGCTGAACAGTGCGTGCGCGCTGATCGGCACCAGCAGCAGCGCCTCGACCTCGGGCCACACCACCGGGCCGCCGGCGGAGAACGCGTACGCCGTGGAGCCGGTCGGCGTCGCACACACGACACCGTCGCAGCCATAGCGTGCCAGCGGCCGCCCGTCCACGTCGACCAGCAGCTCGAGCATCTGCGCCCGCTGCCCCTTCTCGACACTCACCTCGTTGAGCGCCCACGACTCGGCGATCACTCGGCCGCCGTACTCGGCCCGGACGTCCAGCGTCAGCCGCTCGTCCACCTTGTACGAACCCTCGACGACGTCCTTGATGGCATCGTCGAGGTGGTCGATCTCGGCCTCGGCGAGGAACCCCACCTTGCCCAGGTTGATGCCGAGCAGCGGCGCCTTCACCGGACGGGCCAGCTCGGCCGCGCGCAGGAACGTGCCGTCCCCGCCCATCGCCAGCACGATCTCGACACCGTCGGCGGCCGACGGGCCCTCCACCGCCGTCACCTCGGCCGGCAGATCGAGGTCGGCCACCTCCTCGGCGATCACCCGCACCTCGAAACCGGCCGCGAGCAGGTCCCGGGCCACCGTCCGGGCATGCTGCGTGCTCTGCCGCCGCCCGGTGTGCGTGACCAGCAGGGCCGAGCGCGTCA
>DASRYP010000013.1:0-17267 GCA_035687165.1 Actinoplanes sp.
GGCTGGTGCGGTGCGCGGCGCCGGGCGGCGGCGGATAAGGTCGGTGGCATGAGCGAGTGCACCGAGCGCAGCGAGGGTCGCGAGGGCATGTCTGAGGCGACTGAGGCATGACCCACCAGGTGCATGCCTTCGAGCCGCCCGAGCGGTTCGTCGCCGGGACGGTGGGCGAGCCGGGCGACCGGACGTTCTTCCTCCAGGCACGCGGCGGTGGCCGGGTGGTCAGCGTCGCCCTGGAGAAGGTCCAGGTGTCGCTGCTCGCCGAGAAACTCGAGGAACTGCTCGTCGAGGCGAACAAGCGGTTCGGTGTCTCGCTGCCCGACGCGCCTGTGCTCCCGGTGCACGACAACGAGCCGCTCGACGTCCCGGTCGACGAGGAGTTTCGCGTCGGCACGCTCGGCCTGGCCTTCGACGTCGACACCAGCACCGTGGTCATCGAGGCGATCGAGGCCGGTGAGGCCGAGGTCGAGATCGAGTTGGGCGCCGACGAGACGGCCGTCGAGGACGACGAGGAAGACGCCGAGGACGAGCCCGACGACGACCTCGACCGGCTCCGGGTCCGGCTGACCCCCGAGGCGACCCGCGCGTTCATCGACCGCGCCCGCCGGGTGGTGGCCGCCGGTCGGCCACCGTGCCCGCTTTGCGGCCAGCCGCTCGACCCGGCCGGCCACCTCTGCCCCCGGCACAACGGCTATCACCGGTGACTTTGTCCGAGGTCGATGCACTCGACCTCCTGGCGCGCGGGCGACTCGAGATCGAGGGCCGGCTCGTCGACGCCTCCAACACCACGTTGCGGGCCGAGATCACCCTCGACGGGCTCACCCGGCGCTGCGTCTACAAACCAGTGCGGGGGGAGCGGCCGCTCTGGGACTTCCCCGACGGCACCCTCGCGGGCCGTGAGGTGTCGGCCTATCTGGTGTCCCGCGCCACCGGTTGGGACCTGGTGCCGCCGACGATCCTGCGCGAGGGCCCGATGGGTGTCGGCGCGCTGCAGCTGTGGATCGACGAGCCCGCCGCGGCCGAGTCGCTGATCGGCTTCGTGCCCGCGTTCGACGTGCCCGAGGGGTGGCTCGCGGTCGCCAACGCCCGCGACGAGGACGGGGACGCCTACGCGCTGGCGCACGCCGACGACGTACGGCTGGCCCGGCTCGCGATCTTCGACGCGGTGATCAACAACGCCGACCGCAAGGGCGGCCACGTCCTCTACCCGGCGACCGGCTCGATCCACGGCGTCGACCACGGCGTCAGCTTCCACATCGAGAACAAGCTGCGCACGGTGCTCTGGGGCTGGACGGGCAAGCCGCTGATCGACGAGTCCCAGGACGTGCTCACCGCCCTCCTGGCCGCGCTGGACTCGTCGCTGGGCGCCTCGCTCGAGGAGCACCTGACGATGACCGAGGTGCAGCACGTACGGCTGCGGGCCAAACGGTTGCTGCGCAAGGGCCGCTTCCCCGACCCGCCTCAGGACTGGCCCGCCATTCCGTGGCCGCCCGTCTGACGTCGTTTAGCTCACGCCGGCGGGTCTCCGTCACGGGCGCTGGATAGGGTTCTTCGCATGGATGCTTGGACCGGGCACGACGTGCCGAACCTACCCGGCGCGGCGCGGCCGCCGCGCCTCTTCGACTCGTCCCGCCGCGAGATCGCCGACACCACGCCCGGCTCCACGGCCACGATGTATGTCTGCGGCATCACGCCGTACGACGCCACCCACCTCGGCCACGCCGCGACGATGATCACGTTCGATCTGATCAACCGCCTCTGGCGCGACGCCGGCGTCCCGGTCGACTACGTGCAGAACGTGACCGACATCGACGACCCGCTGCTCGAACGGGCCACCCGCGACGGCGAGGACTGGGTCGTCCTGGCGATGCGCGAGACCGCCCTGTTCCGCGAGGACATGGAGGCGCTGCGCATCATCCCGCCGGCCCACTACGTCGGCGCCGTCGAGTCCATCCCCGAGATCGCCGCCCACGTGCGCGAACTGCTCGCCGCCGGCGCGGCCTACACGCTCGACGACGGCACCGGCGACGTCTACTTCGCGATCGCCGCCGCCCCCCGATTCGGCTACGAGTCGAACCTGTCCCGCGACGAGATGACGGTCCTCTCGGCCGAACGCGGCGGCGACCCCGAACGCCCCGGCAAACGCGACCCGCTCGACCCGCTGCTGTGGCGCGGCGCCCGCGACGGCGAGCCCGCCTGGGACGGCAGCGACCTCGGCCCCGGCCGCCCCGGTTGGCACATCGAGTGCGCGACGATCGCGCTGGGCCGCCTCGGCGACACCATCGATGTGCAGGGCGGCGGCAACGACCTGCTCTACCCCCACCACGAGTGCTCGGCCGCCCACGCCGAGACGCTGACCGGCCAGGCGCCGTTCGCCCGGCACTACGTGCATGCCGGCATGATCGGCCTCGACGGCGAGAAGATGTCGAAGTCCAAGGGCAACCTGGTCTTCGTCTCCCGCCTGCGCGGCGACGGCGTCGACCCGATGGCCGTCCGGCTGGGCCTGCTGGCCGACCACTACCGCGGTGACCGCGAGTGGACCGACGAGGTCCTCAAGACGGGCGAGGAACGCCTGGCCCGTTGGCGCTCGGCCGCCGCGGCCCCGGCCGGCCCGTCCGGCGAGGGGTTGCTGGCCGCGGTTCGCGAGGCCCTCGGCAACGACCTCGACTCACCCGCGGCGCTGGCCTTGATCGACGCCTGGTCCGAGGCGGCCTTGAGCGGCATCGGCGACGACGACGAGGCGCCCGAGCTGATGGGCCGCACGGTTGACGCCTTGTTGGGGGTTCGGCTCTGATGTGCGGTTCGGGCTTCTCATCGGAGCCCTGCCCCTCGTCGCTGCCCGCCCGCGTGTTGCGTCCGGCCCTCGCGGCGCATGCCGGGCGAGTTCGGCGATCAGTGGCGGCCAGTTGCGACGCGTGTCGGCGGCGGTCAGGCGAGTGCGAGACCGGGATCCGGGTCCGGGGCAGGGGTCGGGGCGGGGATCTTGTACTCCTCGGTGAGCGTGGTCATCGGACCGGGCCAGGTCGCCTGCGCCACCTCGATGGGTTTGCGCGTCTCGTCGAACGCCACGTGCAGCAAATGCAGAACCGGGGTGTCCGGCCGGATCTGGAGGATCTCCGCCTCGTCGCGGCTCGGCTGCCGGGCGCTGATGGTGTCGGTTGCCGAGGCGTACCGCTTGTCCAGAACTTCCTCGGCCTCCTGGTAGAGCGGCCGACCGAACGCCTCGGCGCGCTCGAGGGACGTACCGTTGGCATCCGTGACCCGGAACCAGGAAGCGCCGACCTCCACGGCGACGTCGTCGGCCCGGACGATGTGGCGCCGCACGAGCATCTCGGTCCCGTCGCGCACCCCGAAAGCGTCGGCGACTTCGGGCGGGGCAGGCTCCCGGCGTACGGAGACAAGCTGTTGGCGATAGCGGGCGGCGAGATCGGCGTGGTAGCCGCGGTGCGCCCCGTAGCGTCCCCGGGAAAGCCGATTGAGCCGCCGCCGTGTGCCCCGAACGTAGGTGCCCGACCCAGGCTTCGTGATCAGAACGCCCTCGACGCGTAGCTGGTCGACGGTGCGCTGCACAGTCTGCTTGGCCACCCCGAACATCTCGGCCATCGCCGGAATCGACGGCAGGCGCTCCCCAGGCTGCCAGTCCCCCCGGCGAATGCGTTCACGGAGCTGAGCGGCGATCTGTCGATGCGGAAATTCCGCCGCTCCCGGGTTGATCGTCATCACAACCTCCTAGGCCCTAGGTTCCTAGGATGCCTTATCCGGGGTGTCGCACGTCGCACGACACGCCCAAGTGCCATCCACCTCGGCTGCCTCGATATGTACCTCGGCCGGCCTCGACGAGTCTGCCTTCGCCGGTGGATGGCGGAGGGCAGACTCGTCGGGCTTCGGCGTGCTGGTCGTCTACCAGGAACCGGCGGTGGGGCCGGCTGAGCCGCCGCGGCGGCGGAGGTACTTCTCGAACTCGCTGGCGATCTCGTCGCCGGTCAGGGGCTGGATGCCCTCGTCGCCGACTCGTTCCTCGAGTTCGCGGACGTATTCTCCCAGTTCGGCGTCCTGTTCGGCGGCCGCTCGGACTCGCTTCTCCCACTCGCCGGCCTCTTCGGCCAGGTCGGCCAGGGGGATGGGCAGGTCGAGCACGTCCTCGAGGCGGCCGAGCAGGGCCAGCGTCGCCTTGGGACAGGGTGGGTTGTTCGCGTAGTGCGGAACGTGCACCCAGAACGACAGGGCGTCCAGGTCGGCGCGGCCGGCTGCCTCGTGCAGGACGCCGACGATGCCGGTCGGGCCGTCGTAGCGGGTGGGGACCACCTTGTACTTGTCGGCGGCCTCGTGGTCGGTGGCCGAGCCGCTGATCGGCAGGGGGCGCGTGAAGGGGACGTCGGCCAGCAACGCGCCGAGCAGCACGATGCGGTTGACCTCGAGGCTGTGGCAGATCTCGAGGACCTGCTCGCAGAAGGTGCGCCAGCGCATGCTCGGCTCGATGCCGCGGATCAGCACGACGTCGCGGTCGGCGCCGGGCGGGCTGGCCACGGCGAAGCGCGTCGTGGGCCACTCGATCTTGCGGGTCTCGCCCTCGGCCATCGTGATCGTCGGCCGGCTGACCTGGAAGTCGTAGAAGTCCTCCGGGTCGATGGTGGAGATCTCGCGAGCCTGCCACACCTGCTCGAGGTGTTCCACGGCCGCGGTCGATGCGTCCGCTGCGTCGTTCCAGCCCTCGAAGGCGGCGATGGCCACGGGGGATCGGAGCAGCGGAAGGCCGTCGAACTCAGTCATGGGTGACAGCCTACGTGCGGCCGCGTCACCGCACCCGGCGGCCGCGCCGCACCTGGGCGAGTAGAGACCCGCCGATATGCCGGCATAGCGGATCCGCTCCGCCGAGAGGCCCCGGACAGACGAAGATCAAACTCTGGGAGTACGCGGGCAGGCGCTGGGCGGCTTCGCCGAGGGTTCGCCGTCGTGCGGGGCGGTGCGTCACGGCGTACGGGCGCGGTTCAGGTCAGTTGTAGATCTTGGGGGAGAGGACCGCGGCGCAGCGCAGGTTGCGGTAGCGGCCCTGGTGGTCCATGCCGTAGCCGACGATGAGGCCCTCGCCCACGTCGAAGCCGATGGAGGTCGGGGTGTCGGCGAAGCGGGCCGTCTCGGGCTTGCGCAGCAGCGCGCAGACGGCGATCGAGGCCGGGCCGCGCTGGGCCAGGTTCGAGATCAGCCACGTCATCGTGAGGCCGGTGTCGATGACGCCGTCGACGATCACCACGTCCCGGCCGGCTATGTCGATGTCCAGGTCCTTCAGCAGGCGGACCGAGCCGGACGCGCGATTGCGGGTGCTGTACGACTTGATCGCCATCCAGCCGATCTCCACCTGCGCGGGGTAGGCCCGCGCCAGATCCACCGTGAAGGTCGCGGCGCCGCCCAGAACGCCGATCAGCACCGGGACGCTCGGGCCGTAGCGCTGATGCAGTTCGGTGGCGAGCGCGCCGACCCGGGTGAGGATCTGGTCCTCGGTCAGGAGCACCGTCGCCAGCTCGTCCGCGACGTGAATGGCGTCCACGGGGGTTCCTTCCGATCCGTTCGGTCACCGGGAAATTAACGGTGCGTGATGGTGATCAAGTGTCATTCCGACACGCCCCGAGAGCTCTATCGGTGATGTTCATGGTCTAGTAAGGTCCGCGCGTTCATTCGTTCACGTTTTGGGTTAAATCGGGAGTTCGGCATGGTGCAGCGGTTTCCCCTCGAAGTGATCCGTGATCGCACGTACAAGCAGCGAGACGCGTGGTGGACCGTCGGTCTGGTCGACCCGCTCGCCGCCCGCCTTGTCTGGCTGGTCGCTCCGTGGCGCTCCGTGACTCCCAACCGGCTGACCTCGCTCGCCTTCGTGGTCGGGCTCGGGAGCGCGTACGCCTTCTGGCGTGCCGACTACCCGTGGCTTCTGCTGGGCGCGCTGCTGTTCCACCTCAGCTTCGTCCTGGACTGCATGGACGGCAAGATCGCCCGCCTGAACGGGACCGGATCGCCGTTCGGGTCCTGGCTGGACTACGTGTTCGACCGGCTGCGGGTGGCGATCTGCGCGATCGGGCTGTTCGGCGGGCAGTACGCGGCGACGCACGACCTGAGCTACCTCTGGGTCGGCGGGATCGTCGTTTTCCTGGACATGTTCCGCTACCTGAACGCGCTGCAGATGGGGAAGGTGCGCGCCGACCTCAACCAGGACCGAGTCGTGCAGACCGACGAGGACTCCGAGGCCGGCCCGGTCGTGGCGCCGACGCCGACGGGCAACGAGTCGCCGGTGTGGCGGCTGCGCAACTTCCTGGTGCGGCACCGGATCCGGCCGCACCTGTTCAGCGGCATCGAGTTCATGATGTTCGTCTTCATCGTCGGGCCGGTGACCAAGTTGATCATCCCGGTCGCCGAGCTGTCGTCGGTGCTGATGGTGGCGTTCGAGCTGCTGCTGATCTACCGGCTCTACGCGTACACGAAGAGCAAGACCCGCGCCGCCGCCACTCCGGAACGGGTCGCTGCCTAGAGCACGTTGTCCATCACGGTCACCTCGGGCAAGGCCCGGAAGCCGGTCCTCCCGTAGAGTTCCGACGCCCGTACGTTGGCCGTCTCGCTCTGCAGTGAAAGCCGGTGCGCTCCGCTGGCGCGCGCCTCCTCGGCGACCGCCGTCAGCAGCGCTCGGGCCACCCCGCGGCGCCGGGCCGTCGGCCGTACGTAGAGATCGCGCACCAGCCACACCGTGCGCAGGGTCAGGGCGGCCGGGACCACAGCGATCGTGCAGATGCCCTCGGCGTCGCCGGCCAGGTAGACGCGGGCGCGGGCCGACTCGACCTGTTCGCGCAGCCACGCCGCGACGGCCTCGGGTGCCGGGTTCGCGCCGTAGTGCTGGCGGTATTCGTCGAGGAGACGGGCGGCGGCGGTCCAGGTCGCCGGGCCGTCGTCCCCCAACCGGGTGACGGTCACCTGTCCATAATCCCTGCTATGTGGCAATAAAGCGGTCATACTGCCAACGTGGCGCACATCGACGAGGTGCTCGGACCCGACGACGACACGGTGATGTTCTTCCAGCCCCGGGCGATGGTCTACGTCACGATGCTGTGGGTGATCGCGGCCGTCTGGATCATCACGCTCGGACTGTTCACCCTGTTCCGGGTCGCGATCGGCGACACTCTCAGCGGCGGCGACCTGATCGTCAGCCTCGAGCTGGCCCTGATCGTCCCGGTCGTGCTGGCCGCCGTGATCCTGCTCGCCGTCTGGAACCGCCTCGGCCGGCTGCACAGCTCGATGCGCGGGCTCGACTTCGCCGCGACCGGCCGCCGTCCTGTGCACATTCCGTGGGCGGGCATCGGTGCGGTGGCGCTGCGTTATCGCGGTCCGTTCACCGAACTGGTCGTCACACCCGTGGACGCCGACTTCGTCCGGCCCGGCGCCGGTCCCGGCCGTCCGCCTCGCACGCGGCGGCGGGGCGGACAGGTCACATACCTGGTCGATGTGGGTCTGATGTCCCCGGCCCCCGAGGTTCTGCTGGCCGAGTTGCACCGCAGGCTGCCCACGAAGGTCTAGGTTGGGTGGTTTCCTCTCCGGCCTGCAGGCCGGATCATCCACGGAGGTTTCCGATGACGGAACTCAGGATCACCCGGGTGTTCGACGCGCCGCGAGTGCTGGTCTACCGCGCTTTCACCGACCCTGACCAGCTCGCCGCCTGGTTCGGCCCGGTCGGCTGGTCGGTGCCCCGGGACACGGTCGAGATCGACGCCCGGCCCGGCGGTGTCGAGCGCTTCACGATGGTGAACGACGACGACCCGTCCCTGACCTCGCCCACGAACGCCGTCTTCGTCGAGGTGATCGAGAACGAGCTGCTCGTCGGCGAGGAGGAGTTCCAGGGTGTCGTCATGCGGATCCGCCTGGAGTTCCTCGAGGAGTCGGGCGGCCGTACCCGCCTCCACCTGACCCAGGGTCCCTACCCGGACGGAATCCTCGGCGGGGCGAACGAGGGCTGGGGCAGCAGCTTCACCAAGCTCGACGCGCTGCTGGCCCAGGGCGCTTGAGCACCGCCCTGGGCGGGCGCACGGATCAGCACATCGGCCACGGTTCGGCTGATGTGCTGACCCGTCGGGTTCAGCTGATCAGGGAGCGG
Organism: Actinoplanes sp.; assembly: GCA_035687165.1. Lineage (GTDB taxonomy): Bacteria > Actinomycetota > Actinomycetes > Mycobacteriales > Micromonosporaceae > Actinoplanes. The sequence continues at coordinate 8,126 of DASRYP010000013.1, forward strand.
ATCAGGAAGATGCCGAAGAAGACGATGATGAAGGCGAGGTCGATCGACATGCCGCCCAGCCGCAGCGGCGGGACCACCCGGCGCACGGGCGCGAGGATCGGCTCGGTGGCGCGGTAGACGCCCGACATCAGCTTCGAGCGGAAGCCGCCCGTGGTGGCGGGACCGGCCAGCACGGTGCTCCAGTCGAGCAGGGCCCGAGCGACCAGCAGCAGCTGCAGGAGCAGGAGAACCAGGCTCACGAGGGCCAGAATCAAGGGATACCTCCAGTAACCGGAAGGAGTGACCCCCCAACTGTGCGTTGCCTAGCTGTGGGATCGCTGTGCGAGTATCCGGGTCACCAGAGCAGGTATCGGCCGTTGCCGGGCGTCGCTGAGAACTCCGTCCAGCTTTTCCGCCAGAGCGGCGTCGGAGGTGACCGTCGCGGCCGGCCCCGCAGCGCCACCGTCCTGACCGACGCCGACGCCGACGCCGACGCCGACGGTAGCGGAAAGTAGTGGAGAGCCGACGTATAGCGCTCATCGGGAACCCGGTCGATGATGGGACGACAAGGAGGTGCCATGCCGGATGTCGTTGTCATCTCCGGGCACCCGTGTTCCGGGTCGAGGACGTTGCGGCTGGCCACGGCGCTGGGGGAGCGGATCGCGAGGAGCCGCGGGAACGCCGCGTTCGTCACGGTCGATGTGGCCGAGCTGGGACCGGGGCTGCTGACGCCGGCCGACGGGGCGACGGGTGCGGCCCTGCTCGAGGTCCAGGACGCGTCGCTGCTGATCGTGGCGACGCCGACCTATCGGGGCACGTTCTCGGGCGCGCTGAAGGTGCTGCTCGACCAGTTGCCGGCCAACGCGCTGGCCGGGGTGCTCGCCGTCCCGGTCGTCACGGCGGACAGTCAGCCGCAGGCCGACACCACCGAGGCGTTTCTGGCCCGGTTGCTGCGCGAGCTGGGCGCCGACGTGGTCGACTTCGGGCTGACCGCGATCGGGCCCGAGCTGGCCGACCCCGCGGGCGTGGCCGACCAGTACACCGAGGCCCTCATCACCTGACCCGGTGAGCCCCGCGGGCCGTTTACCTCCAGCACTGCCGAGCACGCTGGTCCGGGCAGTGATGGAGGTAACGGCCACCTGGCACCGGTCCGGCGGGGACAATGGGTGGCGACGTACACCTTGACGACGGAGGCTCATCCTGAACGCGCGACGACCGGCCGCGGTGCTCTTCGACATGGACGGCACACTGGTGGACAGCGAGAAGGTGTGGGAAATAGCCCTGCACGAACTCGCCGCACGGGCCGGGGGCACGCTCTCGCCCGCCGCCCGGCACGCCATGATAGGCAGCAGCATGGCCGCCAGCATGCGGATCCTGCGAGAAGATCTCGGCCAGCCCGACCGTCCGGAGCCGCCGGACGTCGAGTGGCTGACCGATCGGGTGCTGGAACTGTTCGCTCGGGGCCTGGTGTGGCGGCCGGGGGCGCAGGCGCTGCTGCACGCGGTGCGTTTCGCCGGCCTGCCGACCGCCCTGGTCACCTCGACGGGCCGCAAGCTGGTCGAGGCCGCCCTCGACACGTTGGGCCGGGAGAACTTCGACGTGGTGGTCTGCGGCGACGAGGTAGCCATGCCCAAGCCCGACCCGGAGCCCTACCGGGCCGCCGCCACCCTGCTCGGCGTCCCGGTCGAGGAGTGCGTGGCGATCGAGGACTCGCCGACCGGCGTCTCCAGCGCGCTCGCCTCGGGCGCGGCCGTGCTCGCCGTGCCCTCCGAGCTGGAGCTGCCGCCGACCGACGGGGTCCACCTGCGCACCTCGCTGGTGGGCGTGGACCCCGTCTACCTGGCCGATCTGCTGATCACTCGTGGGCTACTGCAGCCGGAACGTAGCTGAGCGGGGGCTGTTTCGGCAGCTCAACACCGGGACGCCCTCGACGCCCTCGTCCAAGGCGAACTCGGTCCGCTCCGCGAACGTCTCACCCTTGGCCACGTCGACCCGCAGATAGGCGACCAGCCACGCGCCGTTCTCCGGCTTCGACCCTCAAGGTCAGATGTGGGTGCCCGAGATCAAATCGGCAAGGCGTTCGTAGGTGCTCTGCCATTGAGCTACGGCTGCCCAGGGGCCGCCGACGGGAATCGAACCCGCAACCACCCGCTGAGAGGCGAAGAATTCCTCACCTACGCACCGGGCACCCATCTGAAGTTGTTGCGTCTCCCGAGATCGAAACGCCTGCGGTGTTCTCAGCCAAAGAAGTAGCCGCGGACCGCGCACCGGGAGGTACTCGCCCGACCATAGCAGCGAGCCGCCGCTCGTTCACCATGCTTATCGCCCGGACGGGCAAGGTCAAAAGCCCTGACCTGCGCTGACGGAAAATGGCGCAGGTCAGGGCATGCCGTTACTCGCCGTGGGCTATCGCAGCCAGAACGTTGAGTCGGGCCGCCTTGATCGACGGCAGCACCGCGGCCAGCACCCCGACCAGGGCGGCCAGCCCCAGGTAGAGGCCCATCTGGCTCCACGGCAGCACCAGGTCGGTGATGCCGTCGCTCGCCAACGCCCGCACCACGGCGGCACCCAGGCCGGTGCCGACCGCGACACCCAGCAGCGCGCCGAAGACCGAGATCAGCACGGCCTCGACGGTGATCATCCGTATCGTCTGGGCCCGGCCGAGGCCGACAGCGCGCAGCAGCCCCAGTTCCCGGGTGCGTTCCAGCACCGAGAGCGCCAGGGTGTTGACCACGCCGAGCACCGCGATGAGGATCGCGAGCCCGAGCAGCACCTGCACCATCGTGATGACGGTGTCGAAGTCGCCGGTCTGCTGGGCGATGAAGCTGCTGCGGTCGGTCGCGTTCACCTCGGGGCTCTCGGCCACCAGCGCCTTGATCTCAGGCAGCACCTGGGCGACGGTAGCGCCGTCGGCCAGCCGGACGAAACCGAAGATCGGCTGGGTGAGCCCGAACTCCTTGGTCGCGGCGGCCGGCAGCAGGTAGCTGCCGGGCATCGCGTCCTCGTCGTAGGTCGCGGCGACCGTGTAGCGGTGTTCCTCGCCGCGCGGCAGCTGCACCTTCAGCACGCTGCCGACGGCCCAGCCGTGCTCGGTGGCCTCCTGCGTGCTGAGGGCCATCTGGCTGCTCGTCAGGGAGGGCAGGGCGGGTGAGCCGTACGCCTCGGCGAGGTTGGCCAGGTCGTCGGTGGCGTTGACGTAGGTGCGCTCGCCGTCGATGACCGCCTGGTCGTTCCAGACCCCCGCGGCGGCCCGCACGCCGGGCAGCGCGGCCGCCTTGTCGAGCACCGACTGGTCGAACGTGGGCGGCCGCGGCCCGTTCTGGTCGCCGCCGATCACGATCTCGGCCTTGATCGTGTTCTCCGCCTGAGCCGCGAGGCTCGACTTGGCCGAGTCCATCACCACCGTGACGCCGGTGACCAGCGCGATGCCGACCATGAGGGCGGCCGCGGTGATCGCCGTGCGGCGCGGGTTGCGGCCCGAGTTGAGCCGGCCCAGCCGTCCCGGCACCGACCACGAGAAGAGCCGGCCCAGCGCGCCCACCACCGGCTTGGAGATCAGCGGCGTGAGCAGCGCGATGCCGATGAAGGTGACCAGCACCCCGGTGAGGATGAGCCACAGCGAGCTCGTCCCGTAGAGGCCGATGCCGAGCGTGGTCGCGCCCGCGGCCCCGATGACCGCGCCCGTGACGGTGACCCGGGTCAGCGGCCGATCCGGCGTGGCGACGTCCTGCATCGCGGCGATCGGCGAGATCCGCGAGGCGCGCAGGGCCGGCAGCACCGCGGCGACGACCGTCACCACGACGCCGACGATCAGCGAGCTGAGGATCGCGGCGAGCGGCACCCCGACCGGCGCCGGGTCGAGCCCGCCGCTCAGCGAACCGAACAGGGTGACCAGCAGCGCGCCGACCCCCACCCCGGCGCCGAGGCCGACGACCGCGGCGATCAGCCCGATCACCAGCGCCTCGACCAGCACCGAGCCGATCACCTGACGGCGGCCGGCGCCGAGCGCGCGCATCAGCGCCAGCTCCCGCGTCCGCTGCGCCACGATGATCGAGAACGTGTTGAGGATGAGGAACGTGCCGACGAACAGGGCCACCCCGGCGAAGCCCAGCAGGATGTTGTTGAAGAAGCCGAGCGCCTCCTTGAACTGCGCGGAGCTGTCGGCGGCGAGCTGCTCGCCCGTCTTCACGTCGTAGTCCGGGCCGACCTGGGCCGCGATCCGGTCCCGTACGGCGGCCGGGTCGTCGCCGTCCTGGACGCTGACGGTGACCTGGGTGAACAGTCCGGTCCGGCCGAGCATCGAGCGCTGCGCCACCGGCTCGGTGAACGCGACCTCCTGGACGCCGCCGAGGCTGTCCCGGCCCTCGCTGTAGCCCCAGATGCCGACCAGGGTGAACGTCTGCTTGGGCAGCTGGGTCAGCACGCCGACCCGGTCGCCGACCTTGATGCCGGCGCCCTTCGCGACCGCCTCGTTGACGGCGATCTCGTTGTCCTTCTCGGGACCGCGGCCCTGGCGCATCCGCATGAGGTCGTCGACCCCGACCCAGTTCTGGCCGATGCGCGGCGGCCCGAAGCTGGTCAGCACCTTGCCGTCCGAGCCGATCACCCGGGCGCCGTCGTCGGAGGCGATGCCGGTGGCCTTCTCGACCCCGGGCACCTGGGCGACCGTGGCGACCAGGGCGGCCGGCAGCGGCGTGACGACCTGTTCGCCCTCCACGTCGGAGACCGTCACCTTGGGCTTGGCCAGGACGGCGACGTCGGTCTGCGAATAGCCCTCGGCGAACAGGTTGTCGAAGGTACGGCCCAGGGTGTCGGTGGTGACGAAGGCGCCGGCGACGAACATCACGCCAAGCACCACGGCGAGGCCGGAGAGCACCAGGCGCAGCTTGCGGGCGAGCAGGCTCTTCAGCGTGGCACGCAGCATCAGACCAGCACCTCCCCGGCCTTCATCTGCTCGAGCACCGACTCGGGGGTCGGGTTGTCGAGCTCGGCGACGATCGCGCCGTCGGCCAGGAAGACGACCCGGTCGGTGTAGCTGGCGGCGACCGGGTCGTGGGTGACCATGACGATCGTCTGGCCGTGCTCCAGGACGCTGCTGCGCAGGAACGACAGGATCTCGGCGCCGGCCTTGGAGTCGAGGTTGCCGGTCGGCTCGTCGGCGAAGATGACGTCGGGGCGGCTCATCAGCGCCCGCGCGCACGCCACTCGCTGCTGCTGGCCGCCGGAGAGCTGGCTGGGCCGGTGCCCGAGCCGGTCGCCGAGGCCGACGGTGCCGATCACCGTGTCCCACCACTGCGGGTCGGGCTTGCGCCCGGCGATGTCGAGCGGCAGCCGGATGTTCTCGGCGGCGGTCAGCGTCGGCAGCAGGTTGAACTGCTGGAAGATGAAGCCGACCCGATCGCGGCGCAGCCGGGTCAGGGCCTTGTCGTTCAGGCCGGTGACCTCGGTGCCGCCGATGTGTACCGAGCCGCGGGTGACCGTGTCGAGGCCCGCCAGGCAGTGCATCAGCGTCGACTTTCCGCTGCCCGAGGGGCCCATGATGGCCGTAAACTTGCCGCGCGCGAAGCTCGCGCTCACCCCGCGCAGGGCGACCACGCGGGCCTCTGCGGCGCCGTAGACCTTCCACACGTCGTCGGCGCGCGCCGCGAGCGGCTCCGGTGCCTTCGTTCCGATCATCGTCGTCCAGCCCCCTGGCTTGTGCGGGCCGCCCCCGTCTGGCCGGCCCGTCCTTCAGTGGCCCCAGTGTTCCGGCGTGACAGCACCAAGACGTCAGCCCACGGTCGTACACGGAGACCGAGATTTTGGTACGGGGAGCACCCAGGGGACTCTCAGGGTCCACCCTGAGATGTCACCATGACGCTTGCGCGACGTCATTGGTGACGTCATAGTGGTGGCATGGATCTGACGCCCTACCTCGCTACCCTCCGCGCGGACCTCGCCGCCGCCGCGGCGCCCGCCGGTCCGGAGACCGCTCGCGCCGCCCAACTGCTCGGGCACTCGCTCGAGTCGTCGGCTCGGCTGGCGCTGCTCGAGGCGCTCTCCGACGCGGCCGCCGAGATCACCACCCGGCTGCCCGACGCGAGCGTCGAGGTGCGGCTGCGCGGCCGGGAAGCCGACCTGGTGGTCACCCACCTCACCCCCGAGCCGCCGGTGCCCCCGGCCCCGCCCGGCCCGCCCCACGTCCCGCCGCCACCCGACCCCGGTGACCTGACCCGCCTCACGCTGCGCATGCCCGAGGCACTCAAGAGCCATGTCGAGCAGACGGCGGCGGCCGAGGGCATCTCGGTCAACGCGTGGCTCGTGCGGGCAGTGGCCGCGGCCGTCAACACGCCGGCCCGGCCGCCCTTTCCGACCGGCCGCAACCCGAACCGCGTGACCGGCTTCTTCCAGGCCTGACGTTCCGAAAAGGAGACCCCTGATGTACGAGTTCGAGCACCCCACCCCCGTCGCGGTCGCGCTGCAGAGTCGCACCGGCATCGTCCAGCTCTACGCCGAGTCACGTGACGACATCCAGGTCACGGTCGAGCCGATGGACGGCAAAGAGAGCTCCCGCGAGGCCGCCGACCACACGCGTGTGCAGCTCGAAGGCGACACCCTGGTCGTCGAGGTGCCCAACGCCGACGGGTGGACGCTGCGGCGCTGGCCGAAGCTGGCCATCACCGTCCGCGTCCCGACCGGAAGCTCGCTGACCGGCAAGAGCGCCGCGGCCGACGTCACCGCGAGCGGCTCGTGGTCGGCCGTGAAGCTCGACGTCGCCTCCGCGGACGTCGAGATCCACGAGGTCACCGGCGACGCTCGCCTGGACGCGGCGAGCGGCGAACTGACGGTCGGCCGGGTCGGCGGCTCGCTGAGCATCGAGAGCGCGTCCGGCGACCTGCGCGTCGGTGACGTCAACGGTGACGTCAGCGCGAAGTCGGCCAGCGGCGACGTCCGCCTGGGCGCGGTGGACGGCCGCCTGCGTGCCTCGACCGCGTCGGGCGACGTCGAGGTCACCCGGCTGAGCCAGGGCCGCAGCGAGGTCAAGACCGCGTCGGGCGACGTGCAAGTCGGCATCGCGGCGGGCGCCTCGGTCTGGCTCGACCTGAGCACGGCCTCCGGCCGCACGACGAGCGGGCTGACGCCGCAGCACGGCGCCGCGCCGGCCGCCGAGGGGTCGATGCTGGAATTACGGGTCCGCACGGCCAGCGGAGACATCGACATCCAGCGTTCCACCAGGGAGAGAAGGGCTGCCTGACGTCGACCTGACAACCGATTCGGTCGGGAGAACTCGGAACACCGTCGCCTGCGGGGCGGCCGCAAAACCCGCTTCGGTCCGCCCGAGTGGCCGTCGAGTCGCGGCCCGGTCCCACGCCGGCACCGCAAGGACTGACGCCTTCGGACTAGGGTCCTAGGACGCTGTAGGGCTGGTGCGGCAGGGCACCGCGTGCCAACTCACACGCCGGGCCTCACACGCCGGGCTTCACCAGCCCGGTTTCGTAGGCGAGGACGACCGCCTGGGTACGGTCGCGCAGGCGCAGCTTGGTCAGGACATGTCCCACGTGGGTCTTGATCGTGGTCTCGCTGACCTGCAGGGCGGCGGCGATCTCGGCGTTCGAGTGCCCCCGCGCGACGTGGACGAGGACCTCGCGTTCCCGCTCGGTCAGGGCGTCCAGCTTGGACGTCGTGGTCGTCTCGGGGGCGGGCAGCGCCTCGGCGATCCGGGCGAGGATCCGGGCCAGGATCGGCGGGGTGATGACCGCGCCGCCGGCGGCCACGGCACGGACGGCGGTCACCAGTTCGGCGGCGGGGGCGTCCTTACGCAGGAAGCCGGCGGCACCGGCGGTGATCGCGGCCAGCACGTCCTCGTCGGTGTCGTCGGCGGTGAGGATCAGCACCCGCACCGCAAGACCGGCCGCCGTGATCGCTCGCGTCACGCCCAGCCCGTCGACCCGGGGCAGCCGCAGGTCGGTGATCAGCACGTCGGGCAGCAGACGCCGGGCCAGCTCGACCGCCGCACCGCCGTCCCCGGTCTCGCCGGCTACCACGATCTCGCCCAGGCCGTCGCCCGCCGCACTCGCGCCGCGGTCACCCGGCAGCGGACCGCGCGGCCGGTGGCCTGGCAGTGCGCCGCGGGCGGGTTCGCTGACCGGCGCGATGCCGGTTTGGGGACCGGCGGCGGTCAGTACGGCGCGCAGCCCGGAACGCTGCATGGGCGCGGCGTCGACCAGCAGGACCCGCAGCGGGCGGGGTGCGGTCATCGGCGAGCTCCGGCACGGCGGTCAGGGCCGGCGCCGGCCACCAGGATCCGGGGTGGACGTGCCGGAACCCGGATCCGGGGCGGACGTGCCGGGGGCACCGGTCGGGGCGGGTGCGGCATGGCGGCAACCCTAGGGGGTCACGCCAGGCGGTCGTCGTCGGCGGGGCCGATCTGTGGGGAGGCCTCCTCGCGGGCGGCGGGATAGGGCGGGGGCGTGCCGCCGAACTCGGGGCAGCGCGCCTGGTGGCTGCACCAGCCGCAGAGGCGGCTCGGCTTGGGCGGGAAATTCTGTTCGCGCTTGGCCCGCTCGATCGCCTCGGAGAGGGCCACCAGCGTGCGCTCGAAGCGTTGCAGCTCGTCGGCGTCGGGGCTGTAGTCGCAGACCTCGGCGTCTTTCAGATAGACCAGGCGCAGCACCCGGGGAACCACCCCGCGGGTGCGCCACAGCACCAGCGCGTAGAACTTCAGCTGGAACAGCGCGCGGCCCTCGAACGCCTCGCGCGGGGCACCGCCGGTCTTGTAGTCGACCACGCGCAGGTCGCCGGTGGGCGCGACGTCGAGGCGGTCGATGTAGCCGCGGATCAGCAGCTCGTCGTCGATCAGGGTGGAGATCAGCGTCTCGCGCTCGGCCGGCTCAAGGCGGCTCGGGTCCTCGACGGCGAAATAGCCGGGCAGCAGCGCCTGGGCGCTCGCCAGGAAGGCGGCCAGGCGGGCCTGCTCGTCGTCGTCGGTCACGCCGCCGGTCGCGTCGGCCTCGGCCGCCACCGCCGCGGGGTCGACGACGGGCAGGGTGGCCGCGGCGTCGGCCAGGCGGTCGGTGGCGAGGCGGTCGACGGGGCGGCCGGTGGTGGCGGCGGCGAAGATCTCGGCGAGCGCGGGCTCCTGCTCCAGCAGGCGACCCCAGGAGGGTGCGACCAGGGCGGCGGC
>DASRYP010000014.1:0-5898 GCA_035687165.1 Actinoplanes sp.
GGCCCACGGGGGACGTGCCGACGGCTGGATCGAGGTCACCCACTTGACCCACCAGAAACCGCGGCGGCCGGGCGCCACGATGCGGGCAGGATAGCCATGACCGTACGTGAGGGGTCGTCCGCCGACCGCGGTGACCAGCCACAGGTGGTCGAGGGTGCCGGCGCCGAACCAGCGGGCGTACCCGGTCGTCGACCGCACCTCGACGCTGCGCCAGCCGCCCTGGCTCACCCCAGCCGCCTCCAGCAGCGTGCTCAGGCGTACGCCCTCCCACTCCTGCTCGCTGTACCAAGCGCTGGTGCAGTCGAGAATGGCGGTGAACCGTTCCTGCGGCAGGGCCAGGATGCCGGGCAGGTCGAAGGCGGCCGAGCCCACCCGCACGGCCCAGTCCCGCTGGTCGATCCGCTGAATACCGTCGTCCAGCCACGACGTGACCACCAGGTTCTGCTGCGGCACCGAGCCGGTGAAGCGCCGATCGGTGGCGACCCAGGTGTCCCAGGCCGCGGTGGCCGCGGCCGCGGTCACGCCGAGCACGCCGAACTGCAGCAGGGCCCGCCGGTCCAGGTCGGTACGCCGCGGGCGCACGGCGTGGCCGAAGAAGTGTGCGACGACCGCGAGCAGCGCCCCGATCGCCGCCCCGACATGGATCTGCATGAGCGTCAGCGGCCCGACGTCCTCGACCCGCCCGGTCGAGTGGAGCAGTCCGCTGCCGATCGTCACCAGCACGAAGAACAGCAGGGCCAGGGAGAGCGCCTTGGTGGCCCGCTTGCGCCGAGTGCGGCGCAAGCCCCGCCGGATCACGACGTACTTCCAGGGTGCGAGCAGCAGAATCGCCAGCGCCGCCGCGGCGTGCAACTGGATCAGGTTGAGCGGCCAGTCGACCCCGATCGTGTTGGCCGCCGTCCCGCTGAGCACCCCGGCGGCAATGAGCAGCCCGAGCACGAGGTCGACCCGTCGTGCTCCCTGCCTTCCCCGGAAACTCACCCGCACAGCCGAACGCTAGCGCGGTTCGCGCCGCCCGCCGGCCGGTCGCTCATGTACTCGGGCCGTAGTCATCGATTTACCTGCGCGAACGCATCGGCAACGGGTCGCCGATGATCGTCGCCGGTTGGTTCGCACGGTGTTGCCTCCGGCCCACTGTGATCTTGCATGCGAACCATGGAACGGTGGCTGGGCCGGAGCCTTCCGGGTTGTCGGCGGCTGCTCAGGGTCCCTTGTAAGGCTCTGGCGGCTCGGTTCGGCGTGAAGACGAGTGCAGCTGGGCATCGCTGCCACGCCGTGCGGTTTTCCCGTCGGCCAGCAGCGCCAGCAGGCCCAAGTTGTCGTGCGAGCTGCTGCCCGGGTCGGTGTGGTAGATGAACAGCACCTGGTCCGGGTCGCCGGGTAGTGGGAGTGCCTCGTACCGGAGCGTCATCGGGCCGATGGTGGGGTGAGCCAGTCGTTTGACGCCATGGGTGCGCTCGTGCACCTGGTGTCCGTTCCACCACGCGGCGAATTGGGCGCTCTTGATGGTCAGCTCTCCGATCAGTTCGTTCAGCCGTACGTCGTCGGGATGGCGTCCGGCGTAGAGGCGCAACGTGCCGACCACCTCGGCGGCTACCGTGCGCCAGTCGAGGAACAGTTCGGCCGCCGCGGGATCCAGGAACATCCACCACGCGTAGTTGCGTTCCCGCGGCGGCATCCTGGTCCAGTCGGTGAACAGCTCCCGGGCCAGCGTGTTCGCGGCGAGGACGTCGGTGCGTCGGCCGAGGATCAGGGCCGGATGTTCGCTCATCGAGGCGATCAGCTGCTGCATGGCCGGCCGCACACGCTGCGCGGGTGGTTGTGCCGTCTTGTGCCGTACCGGCCGGGCGAGGTCGGCCAGGTGTGCGCGAGCCGCCGGTTCGAGCCGGAAGACGCGGGCCAGCGCTTCGAGTACCGCCTCCGACGGGCTCGAGTGCCGGCCCTGCTCCAGCCGGGTGTAGTAGTCGACGCTGACCCCGGCGAGCTGAGCGACCTCCTCGCGTCGCAGTCCACGCACCCGCCGTTTCACCGGGCCACTGTCGTCGAGTCCTACGGCTTCCGGTGTCAGGCCGGCCCGGCACCTGCGCAGGAAGTCGCCCAGATCCGTACGCGAAGCTGCCATGCCCCGATGGTCGCACCATCCCCGCCCGGCACGCACGGGCCTGGGTGGGCATGCCGTTCCCAGGTAGCGTTGGGCCTGCTCAGCCGTGTCTGTCCAGGTCCGGGCGATCGAGCATGGAGTCATGTCCAACACATGGTTCGTCACTGGCACCTCCCGAGGCCTCGGCCTCGAACTCGTCCGGCAGCTGCTGTCGCAGGGGCACAATGTCGCGGCCACGTCCCGCTCCGCCGCACGCCTCACCGCCGCTCTCGACGATGTCGACCGCACGCGGCTGCTGCCGATCGAACTCGACCTCACCGACGAGCGGGCCGTCAGCGCCGCGATCACCGCGACCGCAGACCGTTTCGGCGGGATCGACGTCGTGGTCAACAACGCCGGCTACGGGTTCCTCGGCGCGGTCGAGGAGACCAGCGGCGCCGAGGTCCGGCGCATGTTCGAGGTGCAGATCTTCGGCGTCTGGAACGTGTTGCGTGCCGTGCTGCCCGGCATGCGGGCCGCCCGGCACGGACACGTCATCAACGTGTCGTCGATCCTCGGCCTGACCGCGTTCGGAGGGTGGGGGCTGTACTGCGCCGGCAAGTTCGCTCTGGAGGGACTCTCCGAGTCGCTCGCGGCCGAGGTCGCCGAGTTCGGCATCAGGGTTTCGCTGGTCGAGCCCGGCTACACGCGGACCGACTTCCTGCGTCCGGTCTCGCTGGGTCTGCCCGCGTCGACCGTGGACGGGTACAGCGCGATCCGGGAGATGACCACGGCACACCTCGCGATGCCGGGCACCCAGCTCGGCGACCCGGCCAAGGTGGCGGCGGCCATCATCGCGGTCGCCTCGAACAACGCGTCGCCACTGCACCAGGTGCTCGGCTCCGACTCGTACGGCCTGGCGAAGGCTCGGGTGGAGTCGCTGCTCAGCGACGTGGAGGCGGGCCGCAACCTGGCTCTGACGACGGACGTCCGCACCGGACAGCCACTGTAGACGGCCGCGCTGGGTGCCTAACGGTGCCATTTCTGGTTGTCCCAGCCATTGCAGTCCCACAGCTGGACCTTCGTACCGTTGCGGGTACCGCCGGCAATGTCCTCATCGAGGCACCGGCCATCCCACGAGCTGCGGATGGTGCCGTCCGCGTACCAGGTCCACCTTTGGTTCTTCCCGCCCAAACATTGCCACACCTGCACCTTGGTGCCGTTGGTGGTGGGGCGGGAGACGTCGGCGTCCAGACAGCGTCCGTCATGGGAGCTGACGAACGATCCTGTAGAAGCGAACGACGACACTGGTCTCGCCACCGCCGCCAGTCGGCTACCGCCTCTCACTTTCTCGCGGGTGACCCCGGAACAGCTGGTCAAGGCTTCCTCGTTTGCCGCAGTGAATGCTCTGACGCGCTCGTATGCGGTAACGCGCTGTGACGCGGGCGTGGTCGGCGGGCCAGGCAGCCGCGAGTGTCGCAAATGAACCGCTTGACTGGGCTGCGTCGGGGGTAGGTCCCGCGGCTGGCGGGCGACCATTATTGTGCTCATCCATGAGATTCAACGCCGAGGCGGAACAGGTCGAAGCCGCGTTCCTGGACGACTACGAGACCGGCATGCCCGAGGCCGCCCGCGAGCGGCTGGGCGTGGCGTCCGCCCGAATCGGCGGAGGCGTCGCGCTGGCGATGGTGAACGACCCGACGACGTACTGGAGCAGGGCCCTCGGCTTCGGGATCAGCGAGCCGTTCACCGACGCGGTGCTCGACGAGATTATCGACTTCTACCGCACCCACGGCGTGCGGCGGGCGGTGATCCAGCTCGTCGAGAACTTCGCCGAGGTCCCGGCCGCCCGCGGTCTCGAACGCGGCAGCACGCGGATCAAACTGGGCGGCGATCCGGCCAAGGTCCCCGCGGGCGTCACCGACCTGCGGATCGGGGCGGTCCCCGCGGATCAGGCCGAGGAGTGGTCCGAGATGGTGCTGCAGACCTTCGGCATGCCGGCCGGAGACCTGGCCACGATGATCGGCTCGACCGTCGGCCGGCCCGGGCACCGCCCGTTCGCCGCGTGGGACGGCGACCGGATCGTCGCCGGCGCGAACCTGTTCGTGCACGGTGCGGGCGCCGGCCTGAACGCTGCCGGAACGCTGCCGACACACCGTGGGCGGGGCGCGCAGACCGCGCTGATCGCCGCACGGGCGGCCGCGGCGGTGGAGGCCGGCTGCCGCCGCTTGTACGCGGAGACGTGGAAGCCTGCTCCCGACGCCCGCAACCAGTCCTTGGACAACCTGCTGCGGGCGGGGCTGGCGCCGCTCTACGAGCACGCCAACTGGGTGTGGCGGGCTTAAACACGCTTGTCAATGCCGGCTACACCGCTCAATGCCGGCTACACCGCAATGCCACTTCGGTAGCACTTCCCTGGCGCCACGGGCTCCCTCGATCGGGCGGAACTGCCGGACGGCAGGTGCGCCCGTGATGTCTGATGAAGCGCCTGATGACCACCGAATGGCAGATTGCCCGGATCGGGAACGCAGACGACCATGATTCCCGTCAGTCCACCACCGGGAGCCGTCGGCGAAACGGCGAAACGGCTGGCGTGCCGATGCACCAACCGCCTTGGGGGAACAAGGCGGCGGAAATGCTTCGTCGGCGCTCGTCTGGGGGCGGCGCCGAGGAATGCGGTCAAGCGCGGGCCGGTGGCGGCCGGCCCGCGCTAACCCGGCTCAGACGGCCGGCGTGTCCGCCGGCCGCAGCGTGGCCCAGCCCTCGTCCCGCACGCGGGCCGCGGCGAGCAGTCCCCCGACGGCCGCGGCGTTCGTGATCTCCCCACGGAAGATCATCGCCACGGCCTCGTCCAGGTCGATCCACGCGATCTCGAGGTCGGCCTCCTCGTCGGTGCGCTTGAAGCGCTCCGCGTCCGGGACCGGCGTCAGATCGCGGGCCAGGAAGATCCGGATCGTCTCGTCGGCGAAGCCGGGTGACGTGTAGAGGTCGATCAGCAGGTGATAGCGCCCTGCCCGCAGATCCGCCTCTTCCGCCAGCTCCCGCGCCGCCGCCGTCACGAGCCCTTCCCCGCTGACGTCGCGCAGACCCGCGGGCAGCTCCCACAGCCGCTGCCCGACCGCGTGCCGGTACTGCTTGATCAGCACGACCCGCCCGACCTCGTCGAACGCGACCACGCCGACCGCGCCCTTGTTCTGCACGACGTCACGCCGGACCGTACGCCCCGAGGACATCGTCACCTCGTCGGTGAAGACGCCGAAGATCGGCCCCTCGTAGCGGGACTCCCGGGCGAGGGTCTCGTGACGGAAGGCGGTCACGACGGATCCACTACCGGCAGTTCGTCGGCCGCCGCGTACTCGATGGAGGCCTTGACCAAGCCGTCGAAGAGCGGGTGCGGCCGGGTGGGCCGGCTCTTCAGCTCGGGGTGCGCCTGGGTCGCCACGAAGTACGGGTGGGTCTCCCGGTCGAGCTCGATGAACTCGACCAGCCGGCCGTCCGGCGACGTGCCCGAGAAGACCAGACCGGCCTCGGCCAGCTTCGCCCGGTAGTCGTTGTTGACCTCGTAGCGGTGCCGGTGCCGCTCGGAGATCTCGGTCGAGCCGTACACCTCGGCGACGATCGAGCCCTCGGTCAGCTCGGCCGGGTAGGCGCCCAGCCGCATCGTGCCGCCCAGGTCGCCCTTGCCGGCCACGATGTCCTCCTGGTCGGCCATCGTCGAGATCACCGGGTTGGGGGTCTCGGGGTCGAACTCCGCGGAGTTCGCGTCCTCGATCCCCGCGAGCGCCCGGGCGGCGTGGATGACCATGCACTGCAGGCCG
>DASRYP010000015.1:0-3036 GCA_035687165.1 Actinoplanes sp.
GCTCGACGTCTCCCAGACGACGTAGAGGATGTGCCGCCCGGTACGCGCGGGCAGTTTCGCCTTCATCACGTAGCC
Organism: Actinoplanes sp.; assembly: GCA_035687165.1. Classification (GTDB taxonomy): domain Bacteria; phylum Actinomycetota; class Actinomycetes; order Mycobacteriales; family Micromonosporaceae; genus Actinoplanes. The sequence continues at coordinate 76 of DASRYP010000015.1, forward strand.
CCCGTCCTCGAGGGCCGGGTCGGTGACGCTCGTGAGCGGCTTATTGCCGAGGTCGTCCCAGGTGAGACGCTTGCTCGGGTCGTACCCGGCCCTGGTCAGGAAGATCCGGAACTCGCCGGCGTGCGGGATGGTCGCCCGGTAGCGGACCGTCACGGTCTTCCCGGCGGTGACCTTGGTGGCCGGGAAGTCGTCGCGCGGCAGGTCGAGGCCCTTGAACGCGGGCAGGCCACCGCTGCACAGCTTCCCGTCCGGCACGGCCTGCCGGTCCTTGCCGTTCACGTTCGCGACGCGCAGGTTGTCGAACTTGCCGAAGCCGCCACCGTTGGCAGCCTTGGCCGCCTTGCAGGCCGCGCTGCCGGTCTCCGCGCCGCCGGACGCGCACGCGGCGGTGCGGCTGATCGGCGTGGTCGGCGACCCGTGCGCCTGGGCGGGCAGGGGGGCGAGGGCCGTGGTGGCGGCGACGGCCAGCGCACCGGCCGCGAGGTGATGGATTCTCACGTCACTTCAGTACGGAAAACCGGCCTGAGTCGTTCAGCACGTCCCCACCGAGGGCGAACGGGCTTGTGATTGCATGACGGGGTTCGACTGTCAACGAATGGAGTTCTCATGGACAAGCCCGACGTCGGTCCGATCGAGGGCGTGCCCCCCGCCGACCTGGTGATCGAGGACATCACCGTCGGCGACGGGCCGGAGGCGACGCCCGGCCAGTACGTCAGCGTGCACTACGTGGGCGTGGCGCACTCGGACGGCCGCGAGTTCGACGCCTCCTACAACCGTGGCGAGCCCTTCGCCTTCCCGCTCGGCGGCGGCCAGGTCATCGCCGGCTGGGACCAGGGTGTCGTCGGTATGAAGGTCGGCGGCCGGCGCAAGCTGACCATCCCGCCGAACCTGGGCTACGGCGCGCGCGGCGCCGGCGGCGCGATCAAGCCGAACGAGACCCTGATCTTCGTGGTGGACCTGCTCGGCGTGCAGTGACCGGCCAGGGGCGGCACCGCGCTCGGTGCCGCCCGGCCGGCGCCCGTGGGTGAGGTCGGCGCCTCAGTGGGTGAGGTCGGCGTACATGACGTGCAGGCCGACCCGGCCGTGCACCGGGTGGGCGAAGGCGCCGGGGACGGTGCCGATGACCTTGAAGCCCTCGCGGAGGTAGAGGTCGACGGCGGATTTGTTGGACTCGGCGACGGCGTTGAACTGCATGCCGGCGTACCCCCGCTGTCTGGCCCAGGTGAGAGCGAAACGGCACAGCGCCGTGCCCACCCCCTGGCCGCGGCTCACCGCGGCGACCATGAAGCTGGCGGTGGCGACGTGGGAGCCGGGGCCGGGACGGTTGGCGCCGACCTTCGCGGTGCCCAGGACGTCGTCGCTGTCGAGCGCCACGACGGTCTCGCCGGGCGGCCGCTCGAGCCACGTCGCGCGAGCGTCGCGCTCGGTCATCGCCGGGTCGTAGGTGAACGTGTCGGCGGCCCGGACCACCGACCGCACGATCTCCCAGACCTGCGGCCAGTCGGGCTCGGTGAACTGCCGGATCAGCACGTTGCGCACCTTACCGAGTCTTCTCCTTCCGGGGTGAGACTTCCTACCCGGCGGCCGGTTCTACTTCACCGAGCCGAGGGAGAGGCCCTGCACCAGCTTGTCCTGGGCCGCGAAGCCGGCGACGAGGACGGGCAGCGAGACCACGAAGGCGGCCGCGCAGAGCTGGGCCAGGAACAAGCCCTGGCTGGTGACGAACGAGGTCAGGAAGACCGGGGCGGTCTCCGCGACGGTGGCGGTGAGCACGCGGGCGAACAACAGTTCGTTCCAGCTGAAGATGAAGCAGATCAGCGCGGTCGCGGCGATGCCCGGCGTGACCACGGGGGCGATCACCGAGCGCAGCGTCTTGACCAGGTTGGCCCCGTCCATCTGGGCGGCTTCGAGCATCTCGACCGGGACCTCGGACAGGAACGAGCGCATCATCCAGACCGCGATCGGCAGGTTCATCGAGGTGTAGAAAAGGACGAGCAGCCAGATGTTGTCGAGCAGGCCGGCGTTCTGGGCGAACAGGTACAGCGGCAGCAACCCGGCCACAACCGGGAGCATCTTCGTCGACAGGAAGAAGAACAGCACGTCGGTCCACTTCTTGACCGGCTTGATGCTCAACGCGTACGCGGCGGGCAGCGACAGCAGCAGCACCAGCAGGGTCGAGACCACACTGGCGGTCAGCGAGTTCAGCAGCGGCGGCCACGGCGAGGCGCCCCCGGAGAAGAACTCGCGGTACCCCTCGAGCGTCAGCGGCGCGAAGACCGCGGGCGGGTTCTGGGCCGCGTTCGCCTCGGAGTGCAGCGACGTCAGCACCATCCAGACCACCGGCAGCACGAACAGGATCCCGACCACCCAGGCGAGCAGGGACAGCCAGACGTTGGCGCCCTCGCGCCGCTTCTTCACCGGACGGCCGGCGGCGGCGCGGGTGGCCGGGATCGGGGCGGTGTCGGTGACGGTCATCGGCCGGCCTCCTCTTTGAAGAGCGACGAGACCGTACGCAGGGCGAACGTCGCGATGATGATGGTGCCGACGACGACCACCACAGCGGCCGCGGAGGCCCGCCCGTAATCGTGGGCCTGGTAGAAGATCTGGTAGATCGTGTAGGGCAGGTTGGCCGTGCCCAGACCGCCGGACGTGATCGTGAAGACCGCGTCGAAGTTCTGCACGATGTAGATCGAGCCGAGCAGCGCCCCCAGCTCCAGATATTGCCGTAGGTGCGGCAGCGTCATGCTGCGGAAGATCTGCCACGAGTTCGCCCCGTCGATGCGAGCCGCCTCGATCACGTCCAGCGGCCGGCCCTGCAGCCCGGCCAGCAGGATCAGCATCATGAACGGGGTCCACTGCCAGACCAGGGAGAAGATGACCGCCCACAGCGGGGCGTTGCTGATCCAGTCGGGCTGCGGCGGGTGGTCCGAGCCGAAGATGCTCCAGATCCAGGTGAGCGCG
>DASRYP010000016.1:0-3428 GCA_035687165.1 Actinoplanes sp.
CGACGAGCCCGCCCCGATGCACCAGCTACCTTGATCGGATGGAGAAGCCGCTGACGTACCCGGAGGTCGGCGCCACCCGCGAGGGGCCGCTGCCGGCCGGGTACGCGCACGCCTTCCGCGACGTGCGGCTCGGCGAGGGCCGCACGACGTTCGACCGCGCGGTTGAAGCGCTTTTCGACTGGCGTATGCACCGCGCGGCCGGCTTCGACGTCAGCAGCGTGCGCGGACCCGCCGCGGAAGGTCTCGACGTGGCCCCGCGGTTCCTCGGGTTGCTGCCGATCCGGTGCCGCGTGGTCTACGTCGTCGACCGTCCGGATCGTCGCGGCTTCGGGTACGGGACCCTGCCCGGTCATCCGGAGCGGGGCGAGGAGGCGTTCGTCGTCTCGATCGCGCCCGACGGCGAGGTCCGGTTCCAGATCCGCGCGTTCAGCCGGCCGGCCTCGCCGCTCGTCCGGCTGGGCGGCCCGGTGCCGGGGCTCGTGCAGCGGTATGTGACCGACCGCTACGTGAAGGCGCTCCGGGAGCTCAGCACGGCCGAGGTCCCGAAGCGCCCCTGACCACAGGTCAGAGCCGGCCCGGCCCCGCCGCGACGCAAAAGCTCTCCGGCGGGGCCGGGCCGGAACGGTCAGTCGAGCGGCAGGCGCGTGCGCATGGCCGGATCGGAAGTTCGTACGAAGCCCAGCGAGGTGTAGAGCGGCTCCGCGTCCGGGCTGGCCCGCAGGTCGGCCGCGCCGCACCCCTGCGAGCGGAACCAGTCGAGCAGCGCGGTCACGCAGGCCCGGGCATACCCCCGCCGCCGGTGTTCCGGGTCGGTCGCGACGTTGAACACATAACCGGTCAGGCCGTGCGCATTGTGCGGTTTGCCCAGCCGTTCCTCGACGATCCCGACCGCGCACGCCGCGAGCCGGCCCCGGTCGCCGGCGGCCGCCCCAGGCGGCTGGTCCACCAGGAAACCGGCCATCGTCGGGGACTCCTCCGCCAGCCGCCGCTCGAGGATCTGCCGCGACGGTTGGCGCCAGCCGCCCTCGTCCGAATCCGTCGGCACCCCGAACAGCACTCCGCGAAGCCGCACCAGTTCCGCCGCGTCGTCCACTGTGGCCCGCCGTACGTCGATCATGCGTTGAGGATAGGCGCTCACCATCCGCGGAGTCGGTCCACCGCCGAGCCGGCCGGCACACTCGGGGCTCGGTCAGAGCGGGATGCCGGCTCCGGCGGTCTGCCGGTCGCGGTCGTCGAGGCCCAGCCCGCGGCGACCGGTGAGGTTCAGGTCGGACTCGGTGAAACGGCCCGCCCAGGTGCGCTCGTAGTGCTCGGGAGGGAAGTCCGACGGGCTCGAACCGGACCGGATCGCGTCGCGGACCGAAGCGGCGTACGTCTCGTTGCGCGGGCACCAGGGCGCCGCGGGGATGTACATCACGTTGCCCCAGCCTTTCTGGTCCTGGACGGGGGCCACACTGTGGATCAGGTCGCAGTGCCACCAGACCGAGTCGCCGGCCCGAACGTCGGGGATGCCGGCGAGGGCGTCCACCAGCAGGCCGTGCCACTTGTCGTTGGCCGGGAAGACCTGGTTGACGGTGACGCCGCACATGTCGTCCTCGGGGACGTCGGACAGGAGCGGGCGCAGCATCAGGTAGGCCATCGCGCCGGGGATCGGCACCGTGTGCAGGACGCCCTGGTCGTGCGCCATGTCGGAGAGCGCCGTCCAGCCCTGGAACGTGCGGAAGGCCGAGCACATCGTCGAGCCGGGATATTGCGGGCCGGCCGTACGGTAGGCCGCATCCCACGGGTCGTACTTCTCCACAGCGCCGTTGAACAGGTGACGGAAGGCCTGTTGATAAGCCTGCGTCATCCACAGGTCGAGCGTGCCGGGGTCGAGGTGTGTCCCCAGTCCGGCCGAGTCGGCGCCCTCGGGGCGACGGCGGATGCGGTCGGGGTAGAGCGAGTCACGCGAGGGGTCGAACCACTGCACGCCCTCGGAGTCGTGCTTCCACTGGCTGTTGAGGAAAGCCTGCACGCGGGCCATCCGGTCGCTCTGCCGGGCCGCCATCTGGGCCGGTGACCAGTAGATCGGGTAGATCTCGGGCTTCGAGCCGACGCTGCCGAAGAAGTCGTCGCCGGGTCCGCGGTAGTTCTCGAAGAAGTCGTTGTCCTCGACGTAGCGCACGATGCCGGCGTCCCAGTCGAGAGCCTGGGCGCGCTCGAAGTGGCCGCGGACCACCAGGCACCCGCGCTTGCGCAGCAGGGCGACGTCGGCCGAGCTGACCGTGCCGGCCGCGATCTCCTCGTACGAGATCTCCGGCCAGACCGACTCCCCGCGGGATCGCGCGGCGGTGATCTCGGCGACCTCGGCGGCGATGGAGCGCTCGACGACGGCGAAGACCTCCTCGACGGTGCGGCCGGAGGCGGCGATCCGCGCACGCAGCGCGGTCTTGATCTCGCGGACGGCGCCGGGCAGGTCGGCCGGCGTCTCCTCCCAGTGCGGGAGCGGCATGGCGATCTCCTTCTAGTCATGTCCCTTAACTAGAAACTACGGTAGGCGCCCCGGCCCGTTCTAGGCAAGAGCCCTGACTAGAATGGCGTCGTGAACCCGGCCCAACTCCCCCTGGAACGCAAGCCCGCCCAGGAACTGCTGCGCTCGCTGACCGACGAGCACGTCCTGCGCGCCCTGATGCGGCACCGCCTGTTGACCCGCGCCGAGTTGTCCACCGAGACCGGCGTCTCGAAACCCACAGCCGGCGAGAGCGTGCGCCGTCTGACCGAGGCCGGCCTGGTCGTGGACACCGGCCGGCGCACTCCGGGCGGCCGGGGTCGTGGCCGCGTGGGTTCCTACTACGCGCTCGCGCCCGACGTGGGGATGGCGCTGGCGGTCAGCATCGCCCCCGAGGGCGTGGTCGTCGAGTGCGTCGACGCGTACGGAACCGTGCTGGCCCGGGCCGAGCAGGCAGTCGGTCGCCCCGCCCGCCCCGACGACGTGGCCACCGCCCTGGCCGACGCGGTCGACCGGGTATGCGCGAGTGTCGAGTCGCTGCGGGCGGCCGAGTCCGACGCAGCGGCACGTGCCGGCGCGAAGGTGCGCGGGCCGGGACGGTTGCGGCTGGCGGCGAGGCCCCGGCTCGCCGTGGTGAGTGCCGCGGATCCGGTCGATCGGCATACCGGGCGGCTTCTGCAGTTGCCCGACGCGCCGTTCCTGCTCGGCGAGATCGACCCGGTGGCGGCGCTGGCCGGCCGGGTCGACGGGCCGGTCCTGGTGGACAACGACGTCAACTGGGCCGCCGAGGCCGAGCGTTCCGTGGCGCCGGTGGACGACTTCGCCTACATGTATCTCGACGAGGGGCTGGGCTGCGCGATTGTCAGCGACGGCGAGGTCCGGCGCGGGCATCACGGGCTGGCCGGCGAGGTGGCTCACCTGATCACGGTGGGGCCCGGGG
>DASRYP010000017.1:0-3105 GCA_035687165.1 Actinoplanes sp.
TCGCAGTACCGCTGAGGCCGGGTAATGCCGGTGGAGGGAAGGAGCCCTGACCTGGGACAGGAGAGGAAAGACCCCGGAGATTAGGCCTACCAACTCCGCGGGAACGGGTTCGAAAGCTGCAGACTTCTCTGCAGGCGAAAGCTAAGGCTGAACCGGCCTTCCGCTTCTACAGCCTGTGGGACAAGATCTGCCGTCCTGACCGAGGCGTATCGGCGCTGTCGGCACAATGCCGGCGCCCCGGGCGGCCAGACGTTCGAGGCGATCGAGGAGCACGGCGTTGAAGAGTGGCTGGAAGAGTTGCGGGAGGAGCTGAGGAACGGCCGCTACCGGCCGAAGCCCCTCCTGCGCGTCTGGATACCGAAAAGCAACGGCGGCCGCTCGGCATTCCCGCCATTTCCGATCGTGTGGCCCAGATGGCTGCGCTGTTGGTGATCGGCCCCATCTTCGAGACGGACCTGCTGGTGAACCAGTACGGTTTCCGACCCGGGATGGATGCCAAGATGGCCATCCGTCGGGCTTTTTGGCACATCACGGACCATGGACGGACTGAAGTAGCAGACGTTGATCTGAAGGACTACTTCAATACGATCCCACACGGACCGCTGATGCGCTGCGTGGCACGCCGTATCGCCGACGGCACAGTGCTGGCGGTGATCAAGGCCTGGCTCACAGCTCCAATCATCGAGCGCGACAAGCGCGGGATGCAGCAGAGCACGGAAGCCAGGGACAGCAACCGTGGGACGCCGCAGGGCGGAATTATTTCGCCATTATTGGCGAATCTGTACTTCCGTCGCTTTCTGCTGGCGTGGAACAGCCACGGTCATCGCGATCGACTCGGGGCACACGTCGTCAACTATGCCGATGACTTCGTCATCTGCTGTCGACCCGGCAACGGGGAAGCGGCTCTGGCGACGATGCGGCACCTGATGACACGGCTCGGGCTCACGGTGAATGAGACCCGGCTGATCCGGATACCGGACGGAAGCTGCGACTTCCTCGGCTATACGATCGGCCGTTTCCACGGACGGGACGGCGGGGCCTACATCGGCACCCGTCCGTCCCGCAAAGCCGTCCGCGCATTGCTGCGCAAGATCCATGACGCAACGACGCCGCAAAGGCACGCCGACACGCCGGAACACCGGGTCGCCGAGATCAGCAGCTTGCTGCGCGGCTGGGCAGGGTACTTCAACCAAGGCCCTGTCACCCGGATCTACGAGACGGCGCGCCGGTATACCGAGCGGCGCGTCCGACGCTGGTTGATGCGACGCCGCGGTCAGAAAGGCACCGGGTACCGCCAGTACCCGGACGAGTATCTCTACCAGAAACTCGGCCTTTACGCCCTGCCGCGCCGACCCGCCGAGCGCGAAGGCTTGACGTCTCAGGTGAAAGCCGGATGCAGGAAATCTGCACGTCCGGTTTGATGAGCGGCGACTGGAAACGGAGCCATGGTCAGGAATGAGGCACCGGCACGGGCGAAAGCCGCCGGAGAACGGCAACTCCCCAATGACCTGTCGCTACCGCGCCAGTCGTCGACTCTACTTGGCGGCAGGGCATGGTTGGTGACGAAGGCGACGATGGCGCTCCAGTCGTTGAGGATTTCACGGGCGAGGGCGCGGATTTTCTCGGTCTCGTGATCGCGGTGGAGCTTGCAGGCCCGTTTCAGGCGGGCCTGGATCGGGTTGAGGATGGTATGGTCCTTGTCCTCGGCGACGGCCTTGATCAGGCCGCGCAGTTCGCGGACCAGCCACTCTCCGAAGCGGATGCCGTCGGGATGGAGGCCACCAGCCAGGGCGATCCCCTTGCGGATCAGGTGCGCCAGGCACCTTTGACGGCGGGCGTAGTCGCGGTAGGCGCCGTACCCATCGGTGACCAGCCAGCCGAGGATGGCGTCGCCGAGCAGGTCACGGATTTCCTCGTGGCGGCGGCTGCCGATATGGAAGACGGCGGTGGTGGCGCTCAGCACCACCCACAGCCAGCGCCCGAGCACGCCTTGCCACCAGGGGGTCTCATCGGCGTGGATGACGCCGGAGGCCCGCACCTCTTCGAGCAGATCCTCGACGATCGGTTCGCAGGCGACCCCGACCTCGCGCAGGCAGCGGTCGAGGGTGCCCACCGCCAGCGCCACGCCAAACCAAGTCAATAGGAACTCACGGATGCGTCGGCGGGATTGATGGTGGCGCACCGCCAAGGCCGTGATAAAGGCGGCCAGCGACGGGCCGACCAGGCTGCGTTCGGTCAACAGCAAGTGCCGCTTGCGGTCTCCCTGGAACGAGAGCACGCCGATGCCGGGACTGGCCGCTGTCTCCCGGCCGCACGCGCACCGCATCACCTCGTAGCGGTGCTGCACACAGCCGATCCGGATGCCGCAATCGGTGCGCTCCAACTCCAGGACCGCGAATGCCTCCGCCGTGCGGACGACCGCATCCCACATCTCGAACGCTCTGCCGCAATGGCCGCAGACCACCGGCCAGTGGCTCTCGGTACGTTCCGTCTTCAGCGGCGCGTCCCGCCATGTGCCCTTGGCTCCGGGCTGCTTGCCGGGCTTGCGGCCAGACGGCGGCGGCGCCTTCGCGCCCGGCGGCGGGGCACCTTCGCTGGGATCACCGTCCCTGCGGCCGACGTCGTTGCCCGTCGCATCGCCCCCACCGCCAAAAGGCGGGTCGGACGAGGGCGGCCGCGAACTGTTGGTCGAATTCAGCGCCAAACGCTCGCTCAACTCCATCGCCATGGTGTGAAGACGGCAAGTCAACTCGACAAGCTGCGCCGGTTCCAACGCCTCGAATACGGCGCGGTTCATTCGGGTCAGGTCAAGTTGGTCTTTGGATTCCATGTCCCCAGCGAATCACAAACGCCGTCACTTGGCAAGCCGCCACGCCACGCCAATCCCTTGAAAATCATAGGCGAGTCAATCGGTTGCATCCTCCCCGGCGGGACGTGAACGGTTACTTCCCCACCACCTATATTACTAGAATTATTAACTCCCTATTAACTCCCATCAGAAAACACCTAGTGAGCTAGCATTGTAGACTGTGGGTTATTTCCATCACACCTTTGTACTCTGCGCAGATTTACGGCAACATCAGCTCGGTTACGGATAATAGTCGG
>DASRYP010000018.1:0-3705 GCA_035687165.1 Actinoplanes sp.
GCCACCAGCCGGGTGAGATCGGCGATGACCGCTTGAGCGGAAAGCTCGAGCTGGCTCCCCAGGAGCGGCTGCTGGCGATGCTGGGCGAGCCAGGCGCAGGCACGTGATGCCGCGGAAGCCGGCACGGCTCCCATTCGACCCATACGCGATCCTGGCCGCGCTCGAGGAGCAGCGAACGGCCTACGTCCTGATCGGCGCCCTCGCCCGCGTGATCGAGGCCTCGGACGAGATCACGCTCGGACTCGACCTCACGCCGTCCACGCGGCCGGAGAACCTGCGACGACTCGACCTCGCGCTCGCCGCGATTAACGCGCGGAGACCCGACGGCCGCGCGCCCGAGCTCGAGCAAACCGACTTCGACCGAGGGCCGGTGGTCGAGCTTCAGACCGACCACGGCGAGGTGAAGGTCGTGCCCTTCCCGGAGGGCACCCGCGGCTACGACGACCTCCGCCGCGCCGCGATCCGCGAGCCGCTCGGCCGCGGGCTGCGGCCCTCCGTCGCCTCCCCAGCCGACCTCGCCCGCATGCTGAGCGCCCTCGGCCGCGAGGAAGACATCCCCAAGCTGCTCATGATGCGGCGGCTGATCGAGCTCGACCGCAGCCAGGGGCGTTCGATCGAGCGATAGGACGAGCCGCAGGAGTGTCATCGCGCTACCTTCCCCGCGGACGGTAGTGACGTCCGGCGAGCCGCCCGCATAAGACCGATCGGCGAAGGCCTCTCCGCATCCCCGTCGCCTCCTACATGGGTTACACGTTCTCCAGGAGAAGACGATCGTGACTCGCTATCGGTCGGTTTCGACACAGGCGCGCGGATACCGATGCCCTCATGGCGCCGATGTTGATCGAAATGACACTTCCACTTGCTGATGCGCGGCGCCCAATACTGCGCCGGAATCGGGCAGCGAAAAGTGCACCACTCGCGTTGGCTCTGATCTGACCGGCTTGCCTCGCAGGCTCGAGCGGTTAGGTCGGGTCGAGGCGAGGAGGTCGGGAGGTGTTGGGCGCGTTGGAGTGGGCGCGGGTGCGGGCGTTGGCGGCGGACGGGCTCTCGCAGCGGGAGATCGCGCGGCGGTTGGGGATCAATCGGCGCACGGTCGCGCGGCTGCTCGCGAGCGGTGCGCCGCCGCGCTATCGGCGAGCGTCGCCGGGGTCGCAGCTGGATCGCTTCGAGCCGGTGTTGCGGCGGCTGCTCGAGGAATGGCCGCAGATCAAGGCGCCGCGAGCGACCGAGGTGCTGCGCGAGTACGGCTACGTCGGCTCCGTCGACGTTGTGCGTCGTAGGTTGCGCGAGCTGCGTCCGCGCGAGGTGCGGCCGGCGCAGCGGACCGGCTACCGGCCGGGCCAGGTGCTGCAGTTGGATTGGGCGGAGATGCCGACGCGGCCGAAGCTCTTCGGCCGCGAGCGGCGCGTCTACGCGCTTGTCGCGAGCCTGCCCTACTCGGGCGCGCAGACCGCCTTCTTCAGCTTCGAGATGACGATCGAGTCGTTCCTCGAGGGCCATGCGCGCGCGTTCGAGTGGTTGGAGGGCGTGCCGCGCGAGTGCGTCTACGACAACCTGCGCTCGGTCGTTGCCCGCCGCGAGCGCGACGAGGTCGTCTGGAATCAGCGCTTCCTCCACCTGCGCGGCCACTACGCCTTCCACGCGCACGCGTGCACGCCGGCGACGCCGCGCGAGAAGGGCTCGGTCGAGGCGGCGGTGCGTTATCTGAAGACGGGTTTTTGGCCGGCGCGCCGCTTCGGCTCGCTGGGCGAGCTCGACGGCCAGTACGCCGACTGGCGCGACGATGTCTGCAACCGGCGCCGCCACGCGAGCGGCCGCTTTCTCGTCTCGGAGCGGCTCGAGGAGGAGCGGCGGGCGCTGCGGCCGCTGCCGCCGGAGCGCTTCGACTGGACGGCGGCACGGCTGGTGCGGGTGCCCGTGGACGGCTACCTGCGCTTCGGTGGCTGCTTCTACCGCGCGCCCGCCTCGCTCGTGCAGCACCGAGTCGAGCTGTGCTCGAACCGGGACGAGGTCTGGATCCGCGCTCACGGGATCACCGTCGCCTGGTACCGGCGCTGCTACGAGCCGGGGACGTGGCTGCCGGCGCCGATCATGCGCCCCGAGCCGCCGCCGGCTGCTGCGCCGCCAGCGACGCTCGCGTCGGTCGTGACGCCGCCCGAGCTCGCCGACTACGCGGAGCTCTGCGCATGACAAAGAGCCGGGCGAAGGTCGGCGAGCGGCTGCCCTACCTGCTCGCCAAGCTGAAGGCGCCACGTATGCTGCAACGGCTCGAGCAGACCGCCGAGCGGGCCCGCTCCGAGCAGTGGCCCTACGAGCAGTTTCTGGAGACGCTGCTCGAAGCCGAGGTCTTCGCCCGTGACGCCTCCGGCGCCCGCATGCGGATCCGGCACGCCGCCTTCCCGGCGCTGAAGACGCTCGACGATTTCGACTGGTCGGCGCAGCCGGCCGCGGAGAAGCCGCTCGTCCTGCACCTGGCGCAGCTGGCCTGGATCGAAGAGCGCGCCAACGTCTGCTTCTTCGGCCCGCCCGGCACCGGCAAGACCCACCTCGCGATCGCGCTCGGACTCAAGGCTTGCCAGCACGGCTACCGCGTCGCCTTCGCGACCGCCCAGGAGTGGGTCTCCCGCCTCGAGGCGGCGCAGGACCGCAACCAGCTCGAGAGCGAGCTACGCCGGCTCGAGCGCTACCACCTCCTCGTCGTCGACGAGGTCGGCTACCTGCCCCTGGAGCGGCAGGCCGCCAACCTGCTCTTCGCGCTCGTCTCGCGCCGCTACGAGCGCGGCTCGATCGCTGTCACCTCCAACCGCGGCTTCGAGCAGTGGGGCGAGATCCTCGGCGACGCCATGGTCGCCGCCGCCCTGATCGACCGGCTCGTCCACCACGCCACCATGATCACTCTCAAAGGCAAGAGCTACCGCCTGCGCGAGCGCGGCACCGGCGTCGCACCCGCCACTCAGGCTCCGTCGCTCCGCGACTCCGCCTGACCAGCGGCGGCCACCGCTTCAAAGCCGGGACGGTGGTGCACTTTTCGACGCCTGAAACCGGCGCACTTTTCGGTGCCGCTTGACACACTTGCCCTCTCCGAAATACAGAGAAAGCAGCGGACCCAGGAAGCGCAAGAAATGCACCGATGATCACCTTTGGGTCTCCACTCACGGTCGGAGCAGCGACGAGTTACGACGGCAACAGGGAGGCGACCATCAACACCATCGTAGATCGCCGATCCGTCGAACCCCAACCTGAAGTTCGGCGAGCTCATACGAAGCGCTCCTGGGTTTCGGGGAGACTCTTATGGCTGGGGCCGGTATCTGGCTGGTCGGGAAGTGGTAGTCAAGGGCGTCGCGGCGCAACGTTGCGTGCGGCCCGCGAAGGACACGGATCCGCGCGTGGGTGACGGTACGATGGTCCGGGGCTAGTACGAACTGAAAGCCAGACGCGATGACACATACCCAACGTACTTTGGGCGCCATGGCTGTCGTTGAGGACGCGACTCAGGTCACTCAGGCGGGCTCTTGGATACTGTCGGGCACCCACGGCTCGACTCAAGTGTGCAGCCTCGTGCCGAACTCTTTCGAAGACTACGCCCGGATCTTTCATCCAGCGGCAAGGAAGGGTGATGAATGCGGCCCCTCGGCGTGTGCTCTCTCCGGGCCAACCACTGGTGTCCCTCTCGAGGCGCAGGTCGATGACGTTCATTGGCGTGAG
>DASRYP010000019.1:0-8520 GCA_035687165.1 Actinoplanes sp.
GGCAACGGCATCGATGTGTGTCGTGATGTGCGGGCGGTCGACTCGTCGATCCGGGGGTTGATCCTCACGTCGTACGAGGATGATGAGGCCCTTTTCGCCGCGATCATGGCGGGCGCGTCGGGCTATGTGCTCAAGCAGATCCGCGGCACCGACCTGGTCGACGCGGTCCGCCGGGTCGCGCAGGGCCAGTCGCTGCTCGATCCCGCGGTGACGCAGCGGGTGCTCGAGCGCATCCGCAACGGGGTGGAGCAGCCCCGTGAGCTGGCCGCCCTGACCGATCAGGAGCGCCGGATCCTGGAGTACGTGGCCGAGGGGCTGACCAACCGCGAGATCGCCGGCCGCATGTTCCTGGCCGAGAAGACGGTCAAGAACTACGTGTCGAGCATGCTCGCGAAACTGGGTCTGGAGAGGCGTACGCAAGCGGCCGTGCTGGCGACCCGCCTGCTCGGAGAGCACCCGCACGGACAGGGCTGACGGACGGAGAGCAGCAGCGGGTCGCTCGATGTCCCTACTCGATGGGTCGGGACGCGACGAGTGTGGAGCTGACGAAGACGTCGAACGAGGAGGACAGCCCATGAAGGGACTTGTGTACGGCGGCCCCGGAGCCCGTTCCTGGACGGAGATTCCCGACCCCGCGATCACCGATCCCCAGGACGCGATCATCAGGGTTGATGCCGTCACGATCTGCGGCACGGACCTGCACATCCTCGGTGGGGACGTGCCTGAGGTCGCGTCCGGCCGGGTGCTCGGGCATGAGGCCGTCGGCACCGTGGTCGAGACCGGCAGCGCGGTATCAGGCCTGACCGCCGGGGATCGCGTGCTCGCGTCCTGCATCTCCGCGTGCGGCATCTGCCGTTATTGCCGGCAGGGCTCGTACGGGCAGTGCCTGGGCGGTGGCGGCTGGATTCTCGGGCACCTCGTCGACGGCGTGCAGTCGGAGTACGCGCGGATCCCGTACGCGGATTTGTCGACCTACAAGCTGCCGGAGCAAGTCAGCGACGAGTCGGCCGTCCTGCTGGCCGACATCCTCCCGACCTCGTACGAGGTCGGCGTGCTCAACGGCCAGGTGAAACCCGGCGACACCGTCGTGATCGTGGGCGCCGGGCCGATCGGGCTCGCCGCGGTGCTGACCGCCCGGCTCTACTCACCCGCGCACATCGTCGTGATCGACAAGGCGGAGAACCGCCTGCAGGCCGCGAAGCTGTTCGGCGCGGACACGACCGTGCTCGCCGGCACCCAGGAGCCCCTGGCCGTCCTTCAGGCGTTGTCGGACGGGCTCGGCGCGGACGTGGTGATGGAGGCGGTCGGAACGCCCCAGACCTTCGAGCTGTGCACCACGCTCGTGCGTCCGGGCGGCCGGATCGCCAACATCGGCGTGCACGGCAAGCCGGCCACCCTGCATCTCGAGGATCTGTGGATCCGCAACGTCACCATCACCACCGGTCTGGTCGACACGTTCTCGACCCCGCGCCTGCTTGCCATGCTGGTCGCCGGTCAGCTCGACCTCGGCCACATGGTCACGCACCGGTTCGGTTTCGACGAGTTCTCGCACGCGTACGATGTGTTCGCCGACGCGGCACATTCGGGCGCGCTCAAGGTGCTGGTGTCGCGATGATGACCTTCCTCGCCGCCCGTCATCGAGCGTGAGAGGGGTGTCGACATGGCGTCGTTGAGCGTTTCGATCTGCTGGCCGTGCACGACTTCGTCGCCGACCTGCCGGTCGGTTGGCTGCACCGGCTCGCAATGGCCGGCAGGCCTGTCTTTCACCCTGCCGGGACGCGGTTGTTCCGGGAGGACTCGGCCGCCGACCGGTTCTGGCTGGTACACAGCGGCGTGGTCGCGGTCGACTTCCACGTGCCCGGCCGCGGCGACATCGTGATCGAGACGATCGGGCCGGGCAAGGTCCTGGGCTGGTCCTGGTCGCGGCCGCCGCACCGCTGGCGCTTCGGCGCGATCGTGGCTGAGCACGTTCGTGGGGTTGAGCTGGACGCGCATCTTGTGCGCGAGATGATGGCTGAAGCACCCGACTTCGGGCTGGAGATCAGCGGCCGGCTCGTCGACGTCGTGGCGGAACGGCTCCAAGCCGCCCGGCACCGCCTCGTCGAGCTTTACGCCTATCCCACCGGCCCGTCCTGAGAGGGCATTGCCATGTCCGTTCTCAGTCGGCCGGTCGGGTGTCGTGTCCATGCGGCCGGGCCGTTCTGGTAGACGTCGGGCACGCCGTCGTTGTCGGTGTCGGCGGACTCCTGCTCGTGGATCCGGCGGTAGTGCCCGTTGCGGGCTCGCAGGACGATCGCAGCGAGCAGCGCGGACAGCATGGATCCGGCCAGCACGCCGATCTTGGCGTCGCCGTCGCCGGTGGATCCGGAACCGTACGCGAGATCTCCGATCAGCAGGGACACGGTGAAGCCGATGCCGCCCAGCAGCGCGGCACCGAGGACGTCCCACCAGCTGAGTCCTTCGGCCGGCGAGCCCGTCCCGCCCGCCGTCGCGGGGACGCACCGGCACGGTGAAGGCCAGCAGCACGCCGGCGACCGTGGCGTGGATGCCCGATTCGTGCACGAGCGCCCAGGCCACGACGGCCAGCGGCAACAGCAGCCACCAACGGGTGACGCCTCGTCGCACCAGGAACCCGAAGGCCGCGATCGCCACCAGCGCCAGGACGAGCGGCGCCCCATGAAGCGACGACGGTTAGAAGACGGCAATGACCGTGATGGCCAGCAGGTCGTCGACGACGGCGAGGGTGAGCAGGAAGGTTCGTAGCGCGCCGGGCAGGTGGGCACCGATGACAGCCAGTACGGCCAGCGCGAAGGCGATGTCGGTGGCGGTGGGGATCGCCCACCCGGCCGGCGCGTCTCCGCCGGCCCGCGCCGCGATCACGGTGAAGATCAGCGCGGGCACGGCCATACCGCCGACGGCGGCCGCGACCGGGAGCGCCGCTCGGCGTACCTCCCGCTTCCACTTGGCCCTGAAGGACTCCTGAAGCTGGCCCTGAGCGGAACCCTGCCGGGCGTGCTACCCCGCCGCTGACCTGTGCTGTGTTCACTTCCGTGTGGTGGGCTCTTGTGCTGGGTCAGCCGCTCGGGCTGTTGAGCTCCTGGATCGCTTCCCAGGTTGCCGGCCCCCGCAAGGGCGATCAGAAGTCGTCGTCGAAGCTGACGCTTCCGGTCACCCCCATTTGGTACGCCGACACGCGCAGCTCGAAGAAGTTCGACAACTCCTGAACGTCCTGCAACTCCATGAACGCGAACGGGTTCTTGCTGCCGTAGACCGGCTCGATGCCCAGCACCGCGAGGCGGCGGTCGGCGACGTGCTGCAGGTACTCGCGCATGTCAGCCAACGACATGCCGGAGACGCCCTGTTCGAGGATGTCGGCGGCGAACTGCACCTCGCACTCGACGGCCTCGGACAGCATGTCCTTGACCTGCTGCTCCAACTCGGCGTCGAACAGGTCCGGCTCTTCCTGACGTACGGTGTCGACCACGTCGAACGTGAACGCCATGTGCATGCTCTCGTCGCGGAACACCCAGTTCGTGCCGGAGGCGAGCCCGTGCAGCAGCCCGCGGGAGCGCAGGAAGTACACGTACGCGAAGGCGCCGTAGAAGAACAGGCCCTCGATGCAGGCGGCGAAGCAGATCAGGTTGAGCAGGAATGCCCGCCGGTCCTGCTTGGACGACAGCGAACGCAGCTCGTTGATCGAGTCGATCCACTTGAAGCAGAACTCGGCCTTGCGGGCAATCGACGGGATGTTCTCGACCGCGGCGAACGCCTCGAAGCGTTCCTTCTCGTCGGGGACGTAAGTGTCGAGCAGGTTCAGGTGGAACTGGACGTGCACGGCCTCCTCGAACAGTTGCCGCGACAGGTAGAGCCGCCCTTCGGGCGAGTTGACGTGCTGATACAGGTTGAGCACGAGGTTGTTGGCCACGATGGTGTCGCCGGTGGCGAAGAACGCGACCAGCCGCGACACGAGATGCTGCTCGGCCGGTGACAGCTTGGGCAGGTCGGCCAGGTCGGTGTGCAGGTCGACCTCCTCGACCGTCCAGGTGTTCTTGATGGCGTCCTTGAACCGGTCGAAGAAGTGCGGGTAGCGCATCGGCCGCAGCGTCAGGTCCATACCGGGGTCCAGCAGCATCCGCTTGCCGGTCGGCTCGTCGGTCGTGCGGGGTTCGGGATTGGTGGTGGTCACTGGCAGGCCTCGCAGCTTCCGGGGTTTTCCAGGGAACAGGCCAGGGCTGCCTCGTCCGAGATCGTCGGGACGGCGATCGGCGCGACCGGGACCGGTGCGGCGGCCGGGGCGACGGAGACGGTGGCCTGCTGGATGCGCGTCGCGGGTCGCGAACGCAGGTAGTACGACGTCTTCAGCCCGGCCTTCCAGGCGTAGAGGTACATCGAGGAGACCTTGCCGATGGTCGGCGCGCTCATGAACAGGTTCAGCGACTGGGACTGGTCGATGAACGGGGCGCGGGCGGCGGCGAGGTCGATCAGTGCCTTCTGCGGGAGCTCCCAAGCGGTGCGGAACACCTCGCGAACCTCGGCCGGCAGCTCGGCGATGCCCTGCACGGAACCTTCGGCCCGCTTGATCTGCTCACGGATCGGCGCCGTCCAGAGACCGCGCGACTTCAACTCCCGTACGAGATAGGCGTTGATCTGAAGGAATTCACCGGACATCGTCTCGCGCTTGAACAGGTTGGACACCTGCGGCTCGATGCATTCGTAGCAGCCGGCGATCGACGCGATGGTGGCGGTCGGGGCGATCGCGATCAGCAGCGAGTTCCGCAGGCCGTGCTCCGCGATCCGTTCCTTGAGCGCCGTCCAGCGCGCGGGTTGGCCGAGCTCGGCGCCCCACAGTTCAGGGTGCAGGTCGCCCTTCGCCGCGCGGGTCTCCGCGTATGCCGGGTGAGCGCCGAACTGCTCGGCCAGCCGGACGGACGACTCCAGCGCGGTCAGGAAGATCTCCTCCTGGACGCGGGTGGACAGCTCCTGCGCCGCGGGCGAGTCGAACGGCAGACGCAGCGTGAAGAACGCGTCCTGCAGACCCATCAACCCGAGCCCGACCGGACGCCAGCGTGGGTTCGACCTCGCCGCCTGCTCGGCCGGGTAGTAGTTGATGTCGATGACCCGGTCGAGGAAGACCACCGCCGTACGGACGGTCTCGCGCAGTTTCTCCCAGTCGACGCCACCGTCGGCCGTTGTGTGGGCCCCGAGGTTGATCGACCCGAGGTTGCAGACCGCCGTGTTGCCTCGCGCCACCGTGGAGTTGCGGCGCGAACCAGCTGCGAGCAACACCATATCTTGGCACGACCCCGAAGTTGCAACACCAGATGCTGTGTTCAGCGTGTCACCTCGAAAGTCACACGGACGTCGGACCCGGATTGACGACGCGGGTCAACGCTGGGGCGCTCCGGCTCGACTCCGCGCCACCACTCCTGTGTACCCAAAAAAGGGGGCCATGCCACAAATCGGGACTCGGGCGCGTTCTTATCATCGTGAATCCACATTGGAAGAGAGCCCCCGCGGTCGCGGTCCTCCTGCTCGCTGTCGGGATTTCCGGACCAGCGCGGGCCGCCGCCGCCGCGGATCCGGCGGTCGACCCTGCGCGCACCGTCACCCTGATCACCGGGGACCGAGTGACGCTGCTCGGCAACGGCAGTCTCAGCATCAGGCCAGGCGCGGGCCGATCCGGCGTGCCGATGATGACCAGCTCGGCTGACGGTCACACCACCGTGCTCCCGGCTGACGTCCTACCCTTGCTGCGCTCGGATCGGCTCGATCGGCGCCTGTTCGACGTGACCGGCCTGCTTGCCGCGCGGTACGACGATCGGCGCGCGGACCTGCCCCTGATCGTCGCCGGGGCACAGCCGACCGGAGCGGTGACGCGTAAGCTGCCGAGCATCCGGGCGACCGCGATACACATCCCGAAAAGCGACCTGCGGACGAGGTGGAAGGACCTTGCCGCCGGCGGCAAGGTGTGGCTCGACGCGGTCGGGCACTACACCGGCGCGGAAGGGGTGCAGCAGATCGGTGCGCCGGTCGCCTGGCGTGCGGGGCTGACCGGTGCGGGCGTCACCGTCGGCGTGATCGACAGCGGAGTCGACGTTACCCATCCGGACCTGGCCGCGGTGGTGGCCGTCCAGCGGGATTTCTCCGCCGAATCCGATGGTGGGGACGTGCGTGACCTCCTTGGCCACGGCACCCATGTGGCGTCGATCCTGGCCGGCAGCGGCGCGGGCTCGGCCGGACGTTACCGCGGGGTGGCGCCCGGTGTTCGTCTCGTGTCGGCGAAGGTCGGCGACTTCACCGCCACCGAGTCGTCCGTGATCGCGGCGATGGATTGGATTTCGGGCACCGAGAACGCCGCGGTGGTCAACATGAGTATCGGCTTTCCCGACTCGCCTGGCACCGACCCGATGGAGGCCGCCGTCGCCGACCTGACCCGACGTGATGGCACGTTGTTCGTGGTCGGGGCCGGCAACGACGGCAACGACGGGATCACCAGCCCGGGCAGCGCACCGGAGGCGCTGACCGTCGGAGCGGTGGACCATGACGACGCCCTGGCCGACTTCTCCGGCCGCGGGCCTGCCCCGGGTGACCTGATCAAGCCCGATGTCACCGCGCCCGGTGTCGACGTGACCGGCGCGCTGAGCCACGACGCCGGGGGTAGCGGCACCGACCTCTAC
The DNA here is from genome assembly GCA_035687165.1 of Actinoplanes sp. Taxonomy (GTDB): domain Bacteria; phylum Actinomycetota; class Actinomycetes; order Mycobacteriales; family Micromonosporaceae; genus Actinoplanes. The sequence continues at coordinate 6,678 of DASRYP010000019.1, forward strand.
GACACCGGGTGGGGCACGTCATACGCCGCTCCGCACGCCACGGGAGCGGCCGCGATCCTTGCGCAGCGTCACCCCGATTGGACAGCGGCGATGCTGAGGGCAGCGCTGACCGGCACCGCGCGGCGGGCACCCGGGGTGGGGGTGTTCGCGCAGGGCGCCGGCCGGATCGACATCCCGGCCGCACTCGAGACCACTCTGCTCGCCGACCCGTCCGTGCTCAGCCTCGACACCCAGAAGCAGCCGCATGACGGCAACGTGGCGACCCGACGCAAAGTCACCTACCGCAACACGAGTCCGACACCCCTGACGCTGAAACTGCGCCTCGACATCTCCGGCCCGGACGGACGGCCGGCCTCGCTCGTGACGCTGAGCCCGGCGACGCTGACCGTGCCGGCAGGCGGCAGCGCGCAGGCCGAAGTGACCGTGGCGCCCAGTTCGTCCGCGCCCGACGGCGCGTACTCCGGGCAGATCGTCGCGACCGCCGGTGCGGCGACCGTGCATACCCCGGTCGGTCTGATCCGGCAGGCTGAGACCCACGCCCTCACCGTCCACCAGATTGACCGGACCGGCGCGGAGACCTCCAGTTATTACACCGAGATCATCGGTATCGACACCCAGTTCCGGTGGGGCTCGCTGACCCTGACCACGGATCCGACCTACACCCTGCGGGTTCCCCGCGGCCGATACGCGATCGTCTCCCGGATCTTCGGCGACGAGGGCGGAGTCCATACCGGAACCGTTCTGGTCAATCCGAATCTGACCGTCGACGGCGACACCGATCTGGCCCTGGACGCGCGGGCCGGCAAACCCGTCCAGGTCGTGGTGCCGGAACCCGGTGCGGTGCGCGCCATCACCGCGGTCGACATCGGTGTCGGTACGCTCTCCGGCTGGGCTTCTGAGGGCACCTTGCTCTCCGGGCAGTTCCAGCAGTACACGGCACAGATCGGCACTGCCGACGGCGGATTCGTCTCGACGATCCGTACCGCGTTCGACGACGGTTCGAATCCGAGCGGGTACGCCTATCAGCTCGGTTGGGTCTTTGCGGACAGGTTGCCGACCGGGTTCTCGCGCACGGTGACGGCATCGCAGGTGTCCCGCGAGACCATGCAGACGTTCCGGCAGGTGCCCAGTAGTGCCGTCGAGCTCGGAGCTACCCTGGTCACACCCGGATATCCACTGGTCACGGCGGCCACCCGCACCGCCCTCGCCCGCGAGGTGCGCTACTACACCGACGGGGCGAGCCAGTGGGTACCGCAGGTACTCGAGTACGCGGACGAGGGCCCGTACTTCGACGAGGTCCTCACCGAGGGCACACCGACGACCTATCGGCCGGGGCAAGCCTCCGTCTCGCGGTGGAACGCACCGGTGATCGGCCCCTGCCTGGCCCCGGGCTGGGGGGTGACCTGGGCCGACGATGAGCTGCGGGTGCGGGTGCCGATGGCCTGCGACGGCGCCGGGCACGTGACCACGGTCGACCCGGCGATCGGGAGCACAACGCTGTTCCGCAATGGTGTGCAGGAGGCGACCTCGGAGGCGCCCGGCCGGGCAATGTTCCCGGTGGCCCCGGCCGACGGAACGTATCTCTTGCGTGCGGAGACGACACGAAGCGAGCCCTTCGAGACCTCGACACGATCGACGGTCGACTGGACCTTCACCGATCCCGAGGTGCTGCTCAGCCTGTTCACCGTGCGGATGGCGCCTGACCTCGACGGTCCCGCTCCGACCGGGAAATTCACCGTGCCGATGTTCACCTCGACACGCGTCACGGCGGTCGCCCTGCAGGTGTCGTACGACGACGGCAAGACCTGGCAACCGGCCGCCGTCCGGCAGGTCGGATCGGGCG
>DASRYP010000020.1:0-3091 GCA_035687165.1 Actinoplanes sp.
TCTCCACCCGCCGCGTGTTGCGGAAGAAGAGCGTCACGCCGAGCACGCGCTCGAGCCGCTTCACCGTCCGGGTGAGGGCCGGCTGTGAGGTTTTCAGGTAGGCGGCCGCCGCAACGAAGCTCCCATATTCGGACAGCGCTATCACCGTCAGAAGTTCGCGGGCCCGGATGTCGGGAATATCGAATGGACGCATATCTCAGTTATGTCGAGCGCGGAATTGTAACAGGTATCCACAACGATTTGGTATTTCTGAGGGGTTGAAAACCACTAGTTCCTAGAGGGATGATTCTGTGCTTCGCAGTCCGGCTTCCGGCTCGAACCGGGGGCGCAGTCTAACCGCCAGGCGGCGGCCCACAGTGGGGGAACGCACACAAATGACAAGAATTTGCGCACTTCCAGCCGTTCTCGGGCTGGCGGCGCTGACCTGGGCCGTGCCGGCTCATGCACAGGCCGACATGGACGGCACGTGGCAGCCGCGCTATCACGAGGATCAGCCGGAACGAATCCCTGGTCCCGAGCTCCGCGACTACCTGGGCCTGCCGATCAACGATGCTGCCCGGCAGTTCGCCGACAGCTGGGACCCCGGGCGTATCACCCTGCCCGAGGAGCAGTGCCGCGTCCATGTGTCGCCCTACATCTACCGGGGGCCGACAAACCTGCGGATCTGGGAGGAGAAACATCCCAAGACGCAGGACGTGCTCGCCATCAAGCACTACCACTCGACGTACGAGCAGACGCGGACCATTTACATGGACGGTCGGCCGCACCCTGGCCCCAACGCGGCCCACACCTGGATGGGCTTTTCGACCGGCCGCTGGGACGGCGACATGCTCATCATCGAGACCACCCACCTGAAGCAGGGGTGGGTGCGCCGGAACGGCCTGCCGATGAGCGATCGGGCGCACATGACCGAGTACTGGGTGCGCAACGGTGATCTGCTGACGCAGATCTTCATGCTGTTCGACCCCGTGTACCTTACCGAGCCGCTGGTGAAGAGCACCGAGTTCGTGCGAAGCCCGCGCGAGCTGCCGGCGGGGACATGGCTATGGGTCTGTGATCCGGTGGTGGAGATTGCGACGCGCGAGGACGGCGCCGTCCCTGCCTACCTGCCCGGCGAGCATCCTTTCAAGGACGAGTTCGCGCAGCGTTGGGGCATCCCCGAAATCGCCAATAACGGCGGCGCCGCCACCATGTATCCCGAGTTTCAGGACGTCGTAAAACAGGCGCCGAAGCCGCCGCCCCTGCCGCCGCCGTCGCGCGGCGCCACCAGGGTCACCGGGCCCGGCCAGCAGCAGCCGCAGGGCCGTTAGGATGCGCATGCAGATTCGTCTCAACTCCCGCGCCTGGCGCGGAGTGATGGTCGCGGCCGCAATCGTGACGGGCGGCGCGCTCGCCGTCGCCGGCCGCGCCGTCGCGCAGCAGCAGAACTTCGACACCGTCCAGATCGACACCGTCAAGGTGCGCGACAACGTCTACATGCTCGTCGGCGCCGGCGGCAACACCACCGTCTTCACCGGCGACGAAGGCCTCTTGGTGGTGGACACGCAGTTCGCGCCGCTCAGCACCAAGATCCTCACCGCCATCCGGGCCATCAGCCAGGGGCCGATCCGCTACGTGGTCAGCACCCACATGCACGGCGACCACATCGGCGGCAACGAGGCCATCTCGAAGGCCGGGCGCACCCGGGCCGGCGGCAACGTCGTCGGCGACTTGGGCGCGGGCGCCACCGGCCAGGCGGCGATCCTCGCGCACGAGAACGTGCTCAACCGTCTGAGCGCAGCGCCGGCGGCGGGGCAGCAGGCCGTGCCCTTCGCCCTCTGGCCGACCGAGACCTACTTCGGCAAGAAGCGCGAGTTCCTGTTCAACGGGGAGGCGGTACAAATCATCCACGAGCCCAAGGCGCACACCGACGGCGACAGCGTGGTGTTCTTCCGCAAGAGCGACGTCGTCGCCACCGGCGACCTGTTCACGACCGTGATGTACCCGTTCATCGACGTCGTCAACGGCGGCTCGATCACCGGCGAGATCGCCGCGCTCAACGCGATTCTCGACATCACCGTGCCGAGCAACGTCAACGAAGGCGGCACGATGGTCATTCCCGGGCACGGCCGGCTCGCCGACGAGCAGGACGTGATCGAGTATCGCGACATGGTGACGATCGTCCGCGATCGCATCCGCGAGTACGTGAAGCGGGGAATGACGCTCGAGCAGGTCAAGGCGAAGAAGCCGACGCTCGATTTCGATCCGCGCTACGGCACCGACACCGGGTTCTGGACCACCTCGATGTTCATCGAGACCATCTACAAGGAGATGGTGGCCATGAATCCGCCGCCGGCACCCGCGTCGCGCGGCCGGAAAGGGAACCAGACTCAGAAGGGGAGCGGCGAATGAGCGGGGGACAGGCTCAGAGGGCGGGGCTCGAGCCCGCCAGGCGTAGGGCGGGGCTTCAGCCCCGCCGAGGTTCGATCACCTGGGCCCTCAAGCCGGCGCTGGCGATCGCGGTGTGCGGAGTGACGTTCGCGGTGACGATGCCAATGTCCGCCCAGCAGGCGCCCGCGACGCCGCAGGTGGCCGATCAGCAGGGCCCCCAGACGCCCGGCGCGCAAGGCCAGCGCGGACGTGGACGCGGGCCCGCCGGGCCCGTGGGTCCGCCGCGCCAGACCGCACCGGTCGATCTCACCGGCAACTGGGTGACGGTCGTGACCGAAGACTGGCAGTGGCGCATGGTCACGCCGAAAAAGGGCGACTACTCCAGCGTGCCGCTGACCCCGGCCGGACGCGCCGAGGCGGACAAGTGGGTCGAGGCCAACGACGGCTCGTGCCTGGCTTACGGCGTCGGCGGCGTGATGCGCATGCCGTTGCGGGTGCGAATCAGCTGGCAGGACGACTACACGCTGAAGGTCGAGACCGATGCCGGCGAGCAGACACGGCTGCTGCGCTTTGCGGCACCCGCAGCTGCGGGCGGTGCGCCGGTGCCGGTGAGCGCGCAAGGTGGTGCCCGGACGTTGCAGGGCACGTCGGTGGCCGAGTGGCAGCGGCCGGGCGGGGCGTTCGACGCCTTCCTCGAGCGCGGCGGCGGGCCCGGCGGCGC
>DASRYP010000021.1:0-3598 GCA_035687165.1 Actinoplanes sp.
GAGCCCGGCGTTGTCTACCTCGGACGCTCGACAGCGCCCTGAGGAGGCTCAGTCGCCTCGACCTCGGCGCTGGCGCAGCTTGGCCAGCGCCTCCTCGAGGATCTTGGCTCCGTCCTCGTCGGTGCGCCGCTCCTTGACGTACGCCAGATGCGACTTGTACGGCTCGGCACGGGACCGTCCGGGCGGGTTCTGCCGATCGAGGCCGGCGGGCTGACCGCAGCGTGGACAGTCCCACGCGTCGGGCGGCGACGCCTCGGCCGCGAACAAGATCTGGCTGGCGTGCCCGGCCGAGCAAAAATACGTCACCTCCCGCCGGGGGGCGGGCTCGCTACGCTCGTCGGGGCGCACCGGGGACGAGCCGACTCGGCTGCCGCGGATCGCACTGCCACTGGACACGGACGTGACTCCTGTCTCGAGGGCGCTGATATTGGCCGGCCGGAAATCAGGCCGAAACAGAGTAAGAGAAATGCCGCGCGCCCGGCAGAACCGGGCGCGCGGCAGATTCTACGACTATGACGCTCCGTCAGGAAGGACGGGGACGTGAAGAAACTTAGCTGCCCGGAATGGCGAGCCGCATCCAGAGCCCGAGGCCCACGATGCAGGCGAACCAGACGATGCCCACCAGCACGGTGTAGCGGTCCAGGTTCTTCTCCGCGACCGAGGAGCCGGAGAGGCTCGACGTGACACCGCCACCGAACATGCTCGACATGCCGCCGCCCTTGCCGCGGTGCAGCAGGATCAGCAGGGTCAGCAGAATGCTGGTGACGACCAGCAACACGATCAACGTGTACGCGAACCACATCGGCATGGTCGGGTCTTGTCCTCTCGAAGGGGCACTACGGCGGTCCAACAATAGCGTGTGCCCGAGCGCCGTACGCGCCCGGGCACACGGGTGACATCAGCGCGCGACGTGCTCGCGATAACGGACGATCGAGGCGAACTCCTCGGCGTCCAGGCTCGCGCCGCCGATCAGGGCGCCGTCCACGTCCGGCTTCGCCATGATCGAGGCGATGTTGGCCGCCTTGACGGAACCGCCGTAGAGCACCCGCACGGCGTCGCCGACCTCTGCCCCGTACACCTGGGAGAGCCGCGCACGAATCTCGCCGCACACCTCCTGGGCGTCCTCGGGCGTCGCGGTCTTGCCGGTGCCGATCGCCCAGACCGGCTCGTACGCGATCACGATCTGCTTGACCTGCTCGGGCTTGAGTCCGGCCAGGCCCGCGTCGACCTGCGACGTGCAGTGCGCGACGTGGCCGCCTTCCTCGCGGATCGACAGGCCCTCGCCCACGCAGAGGATCGGCGTCAGGTTGCTCGCGTAGGCCGCCTTCACCTTCGCGTTGACCAGCTCGTCGGTCTCGTGGTGGTATTCCCGGCGCTCGGAGTGGCCGGCCAGCACGTACGTGCAGCCCAGCTTCTCCAGCATGAAGCCGGCGATCTCCCCGGTGTAGGCGCCGGACTTGTGCTGCGAGATGTCCTGAGCGCCGTACTCGATGTGGAGCTTGTCGCCGTCGACCGCGGTCTGCACCGTTCGCAGATCGGTGAAGGGCGGCAGGACCGCCACCTCGACGTCGGCCAACTGCTGCTCGCTCAGGCTGGCGGCGAGCTTCTGCACCAGAAGGTTGGCCTCGAAGTGGTTGAGGTTCATCTTCCAGTTGCCGGCCATCAACGGCCGGCGAGCGTCCGCCATCACTTCTCCAGGGCTTCGATGCCGGGGAGGGACTTGCCCTCGAGGTACTCCAGGGAGGCGCCGCCACCGGTCGAGATGTGCCCGAACGCGTTCTCGTCCAGACCCAGCGTGCGCACGGCCGCGGCCGAGTCGCCGCCACCGACCACCGAGAAGCCGCCGATCTTGGTGATCGCCTCGGCCACACCCCGGGTGCCGGCCGCGAACGGGGCCAGCTCGAACACGCCCATCGGGCCGTTCCAGAACACCGTCCGGGCCGGGCCGATCGCCTCGGCGAAGAGCGCGACCGACTCGGGGCCGATGTCGAGGCCGAGCCGGTCGGCCGGGATCTCGGAGGCGGGCACCGTGACGTGGTCGGCGTCGGCCGAGAACTCGGTCGCCGCGACGACGTCGACCGGCAGGACGATCCGCCCGTTCGCCTCGGCCAACAGGTCGCGGCAGGTGTCGATCATCTCCGCCTCGAGCAGCGACTTGCCGACCTCGTGGCCCTGGGCTTTGAGGAACGTGAAGCACATGCCGCCGCCGACGAGAAGCTTGTCGACCTTGGGTAGCAGCGCCTTGATCACCGCGAGCTTGTCGGAGACCTTGGAACCACCGAGCACGACGACGTACGGCTGCTCGGGGTTGTCGCTCACCCGGCGCAGGACCTCGACCTCGGTGAGAACCAGACCACCGGCGTAGTGCGGCAGCAGCGCGGCGACGTCGTAGACCGAGGCGTGCTTGCGGTGCACCGCGCCGAAGGCGTCGTCCACATAGAAGTCGGCCAGAGCGGCGAGCTCACCGGCGAACGCGGCCCGGGTCGCATCGTCCTTCGAGGTCTCGCCCTCGTTGAACCGCAAATTTTCCAGGAGCAGCACCTGGCCGTCGGTCAGCGCGCCGGCCTTGGCGGTGGCGTCCGGGCCGACCGTGTCCGACGCGAACTCCACCGGCGAACCGAGCAGTTCCCCGAGCCGCGTGGCGACCGGGGCGAGGGTGTATTTCGGGTCAGGCACGCCCTTGGGGCGGCCCAGGTGCGACATGACGATGACGCGGGCGCCGGCGTCACGCAGCGCGATCAGCGTCGGCAGCACCGCGCGGGCCCGGCCGTCGTCGCTGATGACGCCGGGGTGGCTTTTGTCGAACGGGACGTTCAGGTCGGCACGCACGAGCACGCGCCGACCCGAGACACCCTCGCCGAGCAGGTCGTCGAGAGTCTTCAAGATCAGGCTCCGACGAGCTTGACCAGGTCGACGAGGCGGTTCGAGTAGCCCCACTCGTTGTCGTACCAGCCGACGACCTTGACCTGGTTGCCGATGACCTTGGTGAGGCCGGAGTCGAAGATGCAGGAGGCCGGGTCGGTGACGATGTCGGTGGAAACGATCTCGTCCTCGGTGTAGACCAGGATGCCCTTGAGCGGGCCGTCCGCGGCGGCCTTGATCGCGGCGTTGACCTCGTCCTTGGTGACCTCGCGCTCGAGCTGCACCGTCAGGTCCGTCGCCGAGCCGGTCGGCACCGGCACGCGCATCGCGAAGCCGTCGAGCTTGCCCTTGAGCTCCGGCAGCACCAGGCTGACGGCCTTGGCGGCACCGGTCGAGGTCGGCACCACGTTGAGGGCGGCGGCGCGGGCGCGGCGCAGGTCCTTGTGCGGGCCGTCCTGCAGGTTCTGGTCCTGCGTGTAGGCGTGGATCGTGGTCATCAGGCCACGCTCGATGCCGATCGAGTCGTTCAGCACCTTCGCCATCGGCGCGAGGCAGTTCGTCGTGCAGGACGCGTTCGAGATGATCGTGTGCTTCGCGGGGTCGTACGTCTCGTGGTTGACGCCCATCACGATCGTGACGTCCTCGTTCTTCGCGGGCGCCGAGATGATGACCTTCTTGGCGCCGCCGTCGATGTGCGCCTTCGCCTTCTCAGCGTCGGTGAAGAAGCCGGTGGACT
>DASRYP010000022.1:0-13542 GCA_035687165.1 Actinoplanes sp.
AGACGCCGGCCCGTCGGGCAGATACTCCCGTCGGGCCGGCTCACCAATAACCAAAACCACGCGCATCGCCGATAAAATTCACCGAGAAAGGTGGCCGGCTATTTCACTCCGGGCGCACTCGGCACGCTACTACCGGGCGAAGTTTGCATTTGACAAGCTAACTCTTGGACACGGTAGAAATTCCGGCTAGTGCGAGCGCGAACACTTTTCCCAGAACCTCTCTCACGTCCGGATCCCTATCTATACGCGCCAACGATCCAAACCTCGCTGGAGAAATGTCGATAGTCGCAACGCCACCCCTACCATCCCCACTCGCCACGGAAAAAAGGACAGCTGGTCCTCCATTCCCGCGTGGTACTTCTCGCGTAGTTCGCCGCGACGACCGTGGCAGATGTACTTGGCCAGCCGGTGGCGCTCTTCCTGCAGGTTGCGCATCCGCTTGATGTCGCGTCGGTACTGTTCCCGGTCGACGTAGGACAGGACGTGCAGGGTTTTGAAGATCCGGCCGAAGTGGGCCAGGGCGTCGCCGAGCTGGGTTGGGTTGCCGCTGCGTTGGAGGATGCGCATCACGTCCGATGCGGCCACCTCTCCGGCGTGTACAGACGCGGCGATGCGCAGGATGTCGGGCCAGTGGCGTTTGATCTTCTCCAGGTCGATCAGGTTCCGTGACGCGGTGTCGAGCGGCCCGTAGTCGGCCGTGCGGGCGGTGCGCCACAGCCGCTGGTCGGGCAGGCGCTTCGGCGCCGTGACCGCCGTCGACGGCATCTCGCTGAGCATCCGGCCGGGGGAGGTGGTCGCGCTGCTCGGCCCGAACGGGGCCGGCAAGACCACCACTGTCGACATGCTGCTGGGCCTGCTACGACCCGACGCGGGCCGCGTCGAGGTGTACGGGCGTCCCCCGCACGAGGCGGTCGCGCTGGGCCTGGTCTCGGCGGTGATGCAGAGCGGCGGGCTGCTCAAGGACTACACCGTCGGCGAGACCGTGCGGCTGATCGCCGTGCTGTTCGGCAAGTCCCGCGCGGCGGTCGACGAGGCTCTGGAACGGGCCGGGTTGACCGAGATCGCGGGCCGTCCGGTCGGCAGGTGCTCGGGCGGGCAGCAGCAGCGGCTGCGGTTCGCGATGGCGTTGCTGCCCGACCCGGAGCTGCTGATCCTGGACGAGCCGACGACCGGCATGGACGTGGCCGGCCGGCACGACTTCTGGACGGCGATCCGCGACGACGCCCGCCGCGGCCGCACGGTCGTCTTCGCCACCCACTACCTGGAGGAGGCCGACGCGTACGCCGACCGGGTCGTCTTCGTGCGGCGCGGGCGCGTCGTCGCCGACGGCACCGCCGCCGAGGTGAAAGCCCTCGCGTCGGGCCGTACCGTGCGGGCCACCCTGCCCGGCGCCGAGGCGGCCACCCTCGAGCGGATCGACGGGGTCGACCGGGCCGAGGTCCGCGGCGACACGATCTTCCTGCACGGCAACGACACCGACCCGATCGCCCGCTATCTGCTCACCCGCACCGAGGCCCGCGACCTGGAGATCGCCTCCCGCAACCTCGAAGACGCGTTCCTGACCCTGACGGCCGACGAGGAGAAGAAATGACCGCTGTCGCGATCCCCGACCGCACCCTGCCACGCTTCGGCGGCTTCAGCCTCGGCATGATCGAGCTGGAGTTGCGGCGCATGCTGCGCAACCGCCGCACCGTCGTGTTCACCTTCGTCCTGCCCGCCGTGTTCTTCCTGCTCTTCGGCACCAGCGGCGACTACAGGACCGAACGCCTGGGCGCGGGCAACGTCACCGGCTACGTGCTGGTCAGCATGGCCGTCTACGGGGCGATGCTCGCCACCACCTCGGGCGGGGCGATGGTCTCGGTCGAACGGGCCGCCGGGTGGAGCCGGCAGCTGCGGCTGACCCCGCTGAGCCCGGTCGCGTACATCGCGGTGAAACTCGTCATCGCCATGATCATCGGGGCGGTGTCGGTGGCCGTCGCCTTCGTGGTCGGCGCGTTCTCCGGGGCCGAGCTGCCGGCGTACGCGTGGGTGGCCTGCGGCCTGCTGGCCTGGGTCTGCGCGCTCGTCTTCGCCGCGTTCGGCCTGTTCATGGGCTACCTGCTGCCCAGCGAGAACGTCATGCAGATCCTCGGCCCGGTGCTGGCGGTGCTGTCGTTCGCCGGGGGGCTGTTCGCGCCGGTCGACCAGTTCGGCCACACCTTCGCCACGATCGCCAAGTTCACCCCGGCGTACGGGGTCGGGGAGATCGCCCGCTACCCGCTGACCCACACCGGCAACCTGTGGCTGTCCACCCTCAACGTCGTAGTCTGGGCCACGGTCTTCTCCGCCGGGGCGATGTGGCGGTTCCGCCGGGACACGGCGCGCGGGTGAGCCGTAGGTTCATGGCCATGACGGCGACGGGTGGCCCACCGCGCCACGGCTGGCTGTTCGCCGCCGTCTGGCTCTTCTACCTCACCGGCAACGTCCAGGCCCTGCTGCACCAGCCGACCACGCTGTGGCGCGTCACCGGCCTGATCTCCGTCGTCCTGTTCGCCGCGGCCTACCTCTACCTGGTCGCCCGGGCCCGCCTGACCCGCCGCGACGTCCGCCCGCCCCGGCACACCCCGCACACGTGGCTGGGCATCGCCGCCCTGCTGGCCCTGTTCGCCGCGCAGGTGCCCGGCGCCGGCGACAGCGCCCTGACCTGCCTGGTCTACATCGCCGCCCTGGCGATGGTGAACCTGCCGATCGTCCAGGCCGCGCCGCTGGCGGTGATCCTGTTCGCGGGCGCCGAGATCTCGACGCGCACCGTCGACGGCTGGACCGACGGCGGCTACGGCCTGGCCGTGCTCCTCGGCTCCCTGGCCACTTACGGCATCCGGACCGCCGACGAACGCCGGCGCGGCCTGGTGGCCGCGCAGAAGGAGCTCTCCGAACGGGCCGTACAGGACGAACGGGCCCGCATCGCCGCCGACCTGCACGACATCCTCGGCCACTCGCTGACCGTCGTCACCGTCAAGGCCGAACTCGCCCAGCGGCTGCTCGACGTCGACATCGACCGGGCCCGCGCCGAGCTGGCCGACCTGGAGGCCCTGGCCCGCGACGCCCTGGCCGACGTCCGCGCGACCGCGATGGGGGTACGGGGCATCTCGCTGCCCGGGGAGATCGCCGCCGCCCGTGAGGCCCTGGCCGCCGCGAACGTCGAGGCCGACCTGCCCGGCGCCGCCGACGAGGTCCCCACGCGTAACCGGGAGCTGTTCGCCTGGACGATCCGCGAGGCCGTCACCAACGTGGTGCGCCACGCCCACGCCCACCACGTCGAGGTGCTGCTCGCCCCGGCCAGCGTGGAGATCGTCGACGACGGCGTCGGGGGGCATCCGGTCGGCGGACAGGGGCTGGCCGGGCTACGCCGGCGGGCCGAGGCACTGGGCGGCAAGCTGGTCGCCGGGACGAGGACCGACCGACCCGGTTTCCGGGTCCGCGTGGAGGTACCGACATGATCAAACTGCTGCTCGCCGACGACCAGGCCCTCGTCCGCGGCGCGATGGCCGCCCTGCTCGACATGGAACCCGACCTGAACGTCGTCGCCGAGGTCGGCCGCGGTGACGAGGTCGTGCCGGCCGCCCTGGCCAGCGGGCCCGACGTGGCGCTGCTCGACGTGGAGATGCCCGGCCTCGACGGGGTCGCCGCCGCCCGCGCCCTGCACCAGGCCCTGCCCTCGTGCCGGGTGCTGATGGTCACCACCTTCGGCCGGGCCGGCTACCTGCGCCAGGCGATGGCCGCCGGCGCCGGCGGGTTCATCGTCAAGGACACCCCGGCCCGTCAGCTCGCCGACGCCGTGCGCCGCGTCCACGAGGGCCTGCGCGTCGTCGACCCGGCCCTGGCCGCCCAGTCCCTGGCGCAGGGGGACTCGCCGCTGACCGAACGCGAGACCGGGGTGCTGCGGGCCGCCCGCGACGGCGGCACCGTCGCCGACATCGCCCACGAACTGCACCTGTCCGAAGGCACCGTCCGCAACCACCTCTCCGCGGCGATCGGCAAGACCGGCGCCCGCACCCGCGCCGAAGCCGTCCGCCTGGCCGCGGAGAACGGCTGGCTGCTCACTTGAGGATTCCCGTTCCGATGCACCCGAGCAGCAACCGGTAGCGACCGGGTCGCGCACCCGTCACCCACAAAAGTTCCCCCTGTCAGCAACGACGAGGGGGGAACCACCATGAACGCCGCCATCACCACTACCACCGCCGCGACCGCGCCCGTCACCGGCGAGCAGGAGACGTTGATCCGCGAGAACATGGCGCTGGTCGGGCACATGGTGCGCGAGATGCTGTTCAAGGTCCCCCCGCACGTGCACCGCGACGACCTCGCCTCGGCCGGGTACGCCGCCCTGGTCACCGCCGCCCGCGCGTTCGACCCGCGACGCGGCGTCCCGTTCGGCCGCTTCGCCGCCGTGCGCGTGCGCGGCGCCCTGCTCGACGAACTGCGCGGCATGGACTGGGCCAGCCGCTCGGTGCGCGCCCTCGCCCGCCGCGCCGAGCAGGCCCGTCAGGAACTCGCCGCCCGACTCGGCCGTACCCCCACCGACACCGAACTGGCCGAGCTGCTCGGCGTCGCCGTGGGCGAGCTCGCCCACGTCCAGGACGACGTGCAGCGCGCCGCCGTCCTGTCGCTGCAGGGCTTCGCCGCGGGCACCGCCGAGGAGATGGTCGCCGAGACGTCCCTGAACCCCGAGGAGATGCTGCTGCACCGCGAACGCATCGGCTACCTGCACGACGCCGTGGCCGTGCTGCCCGAGCGGCTGCGCTACGTCGTCGAGGCGTCCTACCTGCGCGAGCGTCCCCTGGCCGAGGTCGCCGCCGAGCTGGACGTCACCGAGTCCCGCGTGTCGCAGCTGCGCACCGAGGCCCTCGCCCTGCTCAAGGACGGCCTGGCCACCCACATGGAGCAGCAGGAGACCGGCAGCGCCAAGGACGGCTGCGTCGCCCGCCGCCGCGCCCGCTACGCCGCGAGGATCGCCGCCCGCACGACCATGTCGTCCCGCCTGGCCGCCACCGACGTGCAGGGCCTGCGCCTGGCCGCCTGACCGGCGGCCCGCCCTACAACATGGAGTGCGGCAGCCGAACGGCTCGCCCGCAACCGTCACAGTCATGAGATAGCGTCGTCATCGCCGGGCACGGTACCTGCGCGGCTCGGGGGAAGGAAAGCGATTTCATGACGGTGACCTTGCAAGATGTCCGGGACGCCGCGAAGCGGATCGAAGGGGTCGCCCACCACACCCCGGTCCTGCGCTCGCGCACCTTGGACGGCCTGGTCGGCGCCGAGGTCTACCTGAAGGCCGAGAACCTGCAGCGGATCGGCGCGTTCAAATTCCGCGGCGCCTACAACGCCATCCGCAAGCTCGGCCCCGACCAGCTCGCCCGCGGCATCGCGGCATACTCGTCCGGCAACCACGCCCAGGCCGTCGCCCTGTCGGCCCGCGAGCTCGGCACCCACGCCGTGATCGTCATGCCCGAGGACACCCCGCGCTCCAAACTCGACGCAGTTGCCGGCTACGGCGCCGAGATCCTCACCTACGACCGCTACACCGGCAACCGGGAAGAGATCGGCCGCGAACTCGCCGAGGAGCGCGGGCTGACGCTGATCCCGCCCTACGAGCACCCCGACGTCATCGCCGGGCAGGGCACCGCCGCACTCGAGCTCCTGGCGGAGGCCGGGCATCTCGACGCGATCCTCGTGCCGGTCGGCGGCGGCGGCCTCGTCGCCGGCAGCGCGATCGCGGCCAAGGGCGTGCAGCCGGGCATCCGCGTGATCGGCGTCGAACCCGAGGCGGGCAACGACACCTTCCTGTCGCTGGCCGCGGGGGAGCGGGTGACGATCCCGGTGCCGCGCACGATCGCCGACGGGCAGGGCGCCCCCACCCCGGGCGAGCTGACCTTCTCGATCAACAAGGAGCTTGTCGACCAGATCGTGCTGGTCAGCGACGAGGAGATCCGCGACGCCCTGCGCTTCGCCGTCGACCGGCTCAAACTCGTCATGGAACCCAGCGGCGCCTCCGGTCTGGCCGCCCTGCTGGCCAAGCGGCTCGACCCGCCGCCCGCCCGGATCGGCGTGATCATCTCGGGGGGCAACGTCGGGGCGGCCCGCCTCGCCGAGCTACTCGCCTAACACCTTCGCCTCCACCCGCGGGTCGAGGCCGACCCGGGGCCGGTCGGCGCGTTGCGGCACGCCGCCGGGCAGGCCGCGCAGCCACGTCCAGGTGTCGGTGACGGTGTCGCGCACAGGACGGCAGACCAGGCCGTTCGCGTACGCCTTGCCGGTGTCCCCGCCGTGCAGGAAGTCGTGCAGCTCGCCCGGCGGCAGCCAGATCGGCAACTGCGACCACGGCTCGATGCCGGCCGCCGCGATCGTCTCGGGATCGGTCCAGCGCAGCACGGCCCGCCCACCGGTGACCTCGTTCGCGGTCTCCAACAGCTCACCCATCGTGGTGTGACCCGGAACGCTGACCAGGTCGTACGGACCGCTCCGGCGCTGCCCGGCCGCGTCCAGCACGAAATTGGCCAGGTCGCGGACGTCGATGTACTGCAGCGGCAGCTCGCGCGGGCCGGGCGCCAGGGTGGGGCCGCCGCGGGCGAGCCGGTTCAGCCACCACGGCAGCCGGCCGATGTCCTCGTACGGACCGAGGATCAGTCCCGCCCGGGCCAGCAGCACCGGCCCGTCGAACGCCGCCGCGCCGAGCTCACCGCGCAGCTTGTCCCCGCCGTACCCCTGGTCGGTCGTCGCGACCAGCGGCGCGTCCTCGGCCTCGGCGTTCCCGGCGCCGGTGTAGACCGACCGGCTCGACACGTACGTGTAATGGCCGGCCCGCCCGCCGAGCAGCTCCGCCGTGCGCCGCACCACCGCACCGTCGGCTGACCAGGTGTCGACCACCGCGTCCCACGTGCCGCCCCCGAGGGCGTCCAGGTCGCCGAGGCGATCCCCGGTCAGCACCGTCACCCCTCGGGGAGCCGCACGCGAGCCCCGGTTGAACACGGTCACGTCCAAGCCCCGGCCCACGGCCTCGTCGGCGACGGCCCGGCCCACGAAGCCGGACCCGCCCAGGATCAGCAGTCTCATGCGGAGAAGGTTGCCTGGCCCCGCATCGGAACCGGAAGAGTTTCTCGCTACGAGCGCAACGCCCGCAACGCCTCCACCACGAGCGCGTGGTCCTCGGCCTGCGGCAGACCCGACACGGTCACCACCCCGACCACACCCACCTCGCGGATGCGGATCGGGAACGCCCCACCGTGCGCCGCGTAGTCGGCCGGGTCGACCCCCATGCCCGCGTCGAGCTCCTGCCCCTTGGCCGCCAGCCGCCGGCCCACCAGGTACGACGACGCCCCGTACCGCTCGACCACCCGCACCTTGCGCTCGATCCACCGGTCGTTGTCGGCCACACTGCCGGCCAGGCCCGCGTGGAACAGCTGCTGCGTACCGCGCCGGATGTCGACCGCCACCGGCAGACCCCGCCGGTTCGCCAGGTCGACCAGCAGGCTACCGAGCCGCCACGCGTCGGCGTTGTCGAAACGGGCCAGCTCGAGCTCGCGCTCCTGGGCTTCCAGCTCGGCGATCAGATCTTCACTCATGGCAGGCATTATCGGCCGCGCCGGCGCTGAAGCCAGATCCCGAACGCCGCCACTGCGATGAAGATCATCATTGAGCAGCAGAGAGCCTTGATGAACATCCGCGCCTCCCTCATGGCCTAGGGTCCATATTCGTGCGCCTGGCCACCTTCAATCTGCTGCACGGCAGATCCCTGTCCGACGGCACGGTACACGCCGACCGCGTCGCCGCCGCCGTGACCGACCTCGACGCCGACGTGCTCGGCCTGCAGGAGGTCGACAAGGCCCAACCCCGCAGCGGCCTGCTCGACCTCACCGCCATCGCCGCCGACGCCCTCGGCGCCAAGGTCCACCGGTTCGCCGCCGCCGTCGTCGGCACACCGGGCGAGACCTGGCAACCCTGGCACAGCGCCGCCGACAACCACCGACCCCTGTACGGGATAGCCCTCGTCAGCCGATACCCGGTGACCCGCTGGCAGATCACCGCCCTGCCGGCCGCGCCGATGCGCTCACCGATCTACGACCCCGGCAACGGGCTGCGGCTGCTCAAGGACGAACCCCGGGTGCTGCTCGCCGCCGTCCTCGAGACCCCGCGCGGGCCGATGACCGTCGCCACCACCCACCTGTCGTTCGTGCCCGGCTGGAATCTGCGGCAACTGCGTCACGCCGTACGCGCCCTGCGAGTCCTGCCGGCGCCCCGGGTGCTGCTCGGCGACCTCAACATGCCGACCCGGCCCGTACGAGCCGTCTCCGGCTGGCGGCCCCTGGCCCGGGCCGCGACCTTCCCCAGCCCGATGCCACGCGCCCAGCTCGACCACATCCTGGCCGACCCGCGCGGCATCGAGGGCCTCGGCCGCGTCGTGCGGTCCGCCACCGGCCGCCCCCCGTTCTCCGACCACCTGCCCCTGGTCGTTCAGCTCGACCGCTGACGCCGCCGCGGCCGCAGGAACACGTCCTCCAGCCCGTCCTCCGGATCCCACTGCTCGCCGACCTTCCGGAACCCGAACCCGGCGATCGTCGCCCGCGACCCGGCGTTGTCCGGCCGGATACTCGCCCGCACCGCGGTCACCTCCGGATGCGCGTCGGCCCGTTCCAGCAGCGCCCGCAGCATCGCCTTGGCATAGCCGCGCCGCCGGAAGGCCGGATCCACCGAGTACGCCACCTCGACGACCCCGTCACCGTCCGGCGGCCCATGAAACCCAGCGTGACCGACGACGACACCCTCGGGCTCGGCCACCACGGCCCGCGCGATCCACTCCGCCGCCCGCGGATCGACCCCGATCTCGGCCCGGCGGACCCGCCACAACCAGGCCTCATCCACCAGATACACACTCAGCGGGGTACCCGCGGCCGCACTCGCCGCGGCCAGGTCACCGTCGATCAGAGCCGACAGGGCGGCGGGGGAGAGCTGTACGAATCGGATGTCCGGCACGCAGCGATGATCACATACAGTCGCGGACATTAGCCACCGTTAGGTTGTGCCCAACTAAATTGGGCACTATGGTTCATCGCATGATCGAGAGCACCGGGCTCGACCACATGGTCTGCTTCCAGCTCCACGCGGCCAGCCGCGCCATGACCGCCGTCTACCGCCCCGCCCTCGACCCCCACGGCCTCACCTACCCCCAATACCTCACCCTGCGCGTCCTCTGGCACCACGGCCCCGCCACCGTCCGCACCCTCGGCCAACTCCTCGACCTCGACAGCGGCACCCTCAGCCCCCTGCTCAAAAGACTCGAAACCGCAGGCCACGTACACCGCGAACGAGGCACCACCGACGAACGCACCGTGATCGTCCACCTCACCGACACCGGCACCCAGCTCCGCGAAACCCTCGCCGACCTACCGAAACGCATCGCCTGCTCCATCGACCTCACCGAGGACGAGTTCGTCCAGCTCCACCACCTGCTCGGCCGCGTCCGCGCCGGCCGAACACCCTGAAAAGACATCCCAGGAGGATCCATCCCCATGTCCGCGATCTACACCGCCTCCGCCACCGCAACCGGCGACGGCCGCAACGGCCACGTCCGCTCCAGCGACGGCGTCCTCGACCTCGACCTCGCCGTCCCCAAGGAAATGGGCGGCGCCGGCGGCGACCACACCAACCCCGAACAACTCTTCGCCGCCGGCTACGCCGCCTGCTTCCACAGCGCGCTCAAACTCGTCGCCCGCTCCCGCAAAATCACCCTCACCGACACCGCCATCACCGTCGACGTCGGCATCGGCCCCAAGACCGACGGCACCCCCGGCTTCGTCCTCGACGTCGCCATCGAGGCCGAGATCCCCGGCCTCGACGAGGCACAGACCCGCGAACTGCTCGAAGCAGCCCACCAGGTCTGCCCCTACTCCAACGCCACCCGCGGCAACATCGACGTCAAACTCACGGTCGCCTGACCCCCAGCGCCGTTACCCGAGCTTTCCCAGCGCGCGGTTCGTGCGGTTCGCCCGCACAGCCGCGCGCTGCTGCTGCGCGGTCACCTCGATATAGTTCTGCGACGTCGTCAACGACGCGTGCCCCAGCAACCGCATGATCTCGCTGGCGTTGGCACCGTCCTCGGCCAGCCGCGTCGCGAACGTGTGCCGCAACGCGTGCAACTGAGCGCCACGCGGAACCCGATCAGTGACACCGGCCCGGCGATAACACGAGCTCACCAGATACTGCAGACCACCGCGCCGCAGGGGCGCACCCTGACGATCGACCATCAACACCGCACTGGACGCGGCCCGGCCGAATCGCACCCGCCGCGACTCGACATAACGCACCACCACGGCGTCAAGCTCCGGCTCGATCGGCACCGTCCGGGGTCGCCCACCCTTACCGGCGACCTCGACACGCCGCTCACCGGGCCGCCCCAGAAAACTCCCCAGCCGGAGCTCGAGCAGCTCGGAAAGGCGCAACCCGGCACACAGGGCCAGCGCCAGCACCGCGAGATCACGTTCGGGCCAAGGATCCCGCTGACGGTCATCGGCCTTGCTCACCGCGTCGAGCAACTGCTCCGGAGTGTCCTCACCACGCAGCGGCTTGGGGGAGTGGGCCAGCAGCCGCGGCTTGTCCACCGCGGACATTGGATTGCCCGCCACCACCTGCTCGGTCACCAGAAACGTGAAGAACGCGTTCCATGACGACCATGCCCGAGCCACCGAGGCCGGCGCCCGCGGCCCCGCGAAACCCGCGAAGGCCGCCCGCAGAGCCCTGGGGGAGAGGTCACCGAGAGTGACCGGTGCCGTACCGATCAACGCGACGATCGAAGTCAAGTCCCGCTCGTACGCCCGCAGGGTGTGGACAGACGGCTTCCGTGCAGCCCGAGCGGCCAGGAAGTCATCGATCAGCTCGTCCACCGGCTCGTTCCGCCCATCATGCATAAGAGAAATTATACAGCACTTTGCAACATTTGTACGTATCCGAGCGACTTGCACACAAGGGCCACGCCATCGCGCCGAGGCAAAGTGATCATGAAATCGAACACACCATCCACCGGTTCACCGAACCCTTACGTATCCTCCCCAGCGGTAGCACCAACGTATTCCGTGGCTGTAACAGCATCAGGAGGTACAAATGGGCGATCCTCAACCGCTCGATCCCGACACCGCGCAGGCGCGGCTCTGGGGCGAGGCGATCCTCGGCGAGGTAGTCCAGCACCTGGCCGGCGTGGCCGCGAGCAGGGCCGCGAACCCGGTGCCGGCCGAGCAGCGGTCGTCAATTGTGCGGGAGTTCATCGCCCCGCCGCCGGAATCGCCCGCGGACTTCACGACCGTGCTGGAACAGCTCACCCGCGCCGCCGCCGACTCGTTGGACACGACCGCCCCCGGGCTTCTCGGTGGGTTCGTCGGGGGCGGCCTGTACGCGTCCGCGCTCGCCGCCTTCCACACCGCCGCTCTCAACCGATTTGGTTCGCTGGCTTTCGCGGCACCGGGGTTCACCGCGATCGAGGAGGGCGTGCTCCGCTGGATCGCAACCGGCGTCCTCGGCCTGCCGTCCGGATCAAGCGGCATCCTGACCACCGGCGGGTCGGCGGCGAACCTCTCCGCGCTGATCGCCGCCCGCCACCACCGGCTCGGCGAAGACTTCACCGGCGGCACCTTGTACGTCTCGGAGTTCGCGCATCACTCGGTCGCGAAGGCGGCCAGGGTCGCCGGGCTGCCCGCCTCCGCCGTTCGCACCGTGCCCGGCGACGCGGACCTGCGGATGGACGTCGCCGCCGCGGCCCGGATGATCGCGGACGACCGGGCTGCGGGTCGGCGGCCGTTCCTGCTGGTCGGCACTGCCGGGCACACCGACACCGGCACGGTCGACCCGCTGGGCGATCTGGCGGATCTAGCCGGCCGCGAGGATCTGTGGTTTCACGCCGACGCGGCGTACGGCGGGTTCTTCCGGCTGACTGTGCGCGGGCAGGCCCGGCTGACCGGCATCGAGCGCGCCGACTCGGTCACCATCGACCCGCACAAGAGCCTGTTCCTGCCGTTCGGCACGGGTGCCCTGGTGCTCCGGGACCCGGCGATACTGGCCGCCGCACACGGGTTGACCGGGCCGTACCTGCGCGACGTGGGCGCCGAGGAGGGTCTGCCCGACTACGCTGAGCTGGGCCTGGAGCTGTCTCGCGAGCCGCGCGGCACGATGCTGTGGCTTCCGTTGCAGTTGCACGGTGTGGCGGCGTTCCGCTCCGCGCTGGACGAGAAGCTCGACCTGGCCGAACACGCGAACCGCCGGTTGGCCGGCCTGTCCGGGATCGAGACACCGTGGCGTCCGGACCTGTCGACGGCGGTGTTCCGTGCCCGCGACGACGCAGCGACGAGCCGGATTCTCGACCACGTCAACGCCGACGGCCGAATCTACCTCACCAGCACGACGATCCGAGGCTACCGAATCATCCGGCTCGCGATCCTTTCCCACCGGACGCGTGCGGCCGACGTGGACCACGCGCTCGACCTTGTCGCCGAGGCCTCTGTGTAGCCGATGCTCGTGCCCCCGGTGCGGGCAAGAACGGGTTCGCCTCCACCCGCTACTTTACATAATGCTGATTATCGACCCGGACTGTCCTGGAAGGTCATTCAAAACCCGACTTTGTCGAGGGCGATGCCCGGGTCAACGACGAGTCCGTCGAGGTCGGCTGGTTCGATCAGGATTCGGTGCCGCCGCTGCCTCCGCACCAAGCGCGCTGCCTGACACTGGCCCTGGCCGAGGACGTCGGCCCGTGGATCGCCGATCCGATCTGGGAATCAGGGCCCGCACCTGCCGCTCCCCCGTTGCCGGTCTGGTGAGGTAGCTGTCCAGGGTTTCGTGGCGCGGGCGCAGCCGGTGCTCCTGGCGTGCAGCTCGTCGCGGACTGCTCGGACGCGTTCCAGGTAGCCGTTGGCGGTGCGGGTGGCGGCGAGAAGGCCCTGCTGGATCGTAGTGGCGCAGGGCGTGGGTGCTGCCGGGGACGGTCGGGCGGGGTCGTGGGTCGATCGTGAATGTGGCGAGCACGGTGGGGTATCTACCGTCGGCTCATCTGGCGGCGTACGGGGCTTCGAAGGCGTACGTGTTGTCGTTACCCGGGCTTTGTGGGCGGAGTTCCGCGACACGGGCGTACGGGTGGTGACGGTGAGTCCTGGTCCGACGGCGACGCCGATGAGCCGGTGGCCGGCGTGGGGTGAGCGGCAGCCGGATGATGGGTCAGTGGCTGCCCAGTTCGACGAGTAGGACGCCGGCGATGACCAGCAGGATGCCGGCGCCCGTCGTCTTGGTGAGGGGGTCCTTGAAGGCGGTGCGGGCGATGATCGCGGTGCCGGCGATGCCGATGGCGGACCAGATGCCGTACGCGACGCCGATGTCGACGCCTTCTTGCAGGGCGAAGGAGAGCAGGGTGAACGAGGCGACGTAGCCGGCGAGGATCGGGGCGATCCATTTCTTGACGCGCAGGCCTTCGGAGACGCGCAGGGCGATGGTGGCGCTGATCTCGATGGCGATGGCCAGGGCGAGGTAGAGGTA
>DASRYP010000023.1:0-4282 GCA_035687165.1 Actinoplanes sp.
GAGCGGGTGGCCGACGGACGGGAAGCGCTCGACTATCTGCGGCGCGAAGGGGACTATGCGCAGGCGAGCCGGCCCGATCTGATTCTGCTCGATCTGAACATGCCGCGGATGGACGGGCGGGAGACGCTCGCCGCGATCAAGACGGACGATCAGTTCAAGGCGATTCCGGTGGTGATTCTGACCACGTCGGGGGCCGAGCCGGACATCGTCGCGAGCTATCAGCACCGGGCGAACGCCTATGTCACCAAGCCTTTCGGGCTCGATGACTTCGAGACGACCGTGCGGCAGATCAACCAGTTCTACCGCGACATCGCCAGTCTGCCGCCGGCCCGCGAAGCATAGGGTCCTCCGCCCGGGGGTAATCGGCAGCGCATGACCCAGAACGAAGCTCCCGAGGACCTCGGCGAACCGATCGCCTACGTGGTGCTCCAGGACGGTACGCCCGTCTTCGACAAGTCGGGCACGCGTGCCGGCAAGGTCGAGCATGTGATCGCCGACGAGCAGGAAGACATCTTCCACGGGCTGCTCGTCAAGACTCGGGACGGCCACCGCTTCGCGCCGGCCTCCAAGGTCAGCGGCATCTTCGAGCACGGCGTGATTCTCACCGTGCCGATCGCCGACCTGCCGGAGCCGAGCGAGGACCCGCCCGCCGACCTCGCGGACGACGGGCTCCGGGACTCACTCAAGCGGGCGTGGAACTGGCTCGTCCAGCCGCACTAACGGGTCTTGCGTCCGCCCCAGCGGACCAGTGCGGCGCCGACCGACATGCCGCCGCCGAAGCCGGCCATCAGAACGAGGTCGCCGTCCTTAAGCGCGCCCTTGCGGGCCGCCTCGTCGAGCGTGACGGGCACCGAGGCGCTGCCGACGTTGCCGTAGCGGTCGAGCGTCAGGTGGGTCGTGGCCGCGCCCAGGCCGGTGGCCTCGACCAACTCGGCCAGCATGACGCCGTTGGCCTGGTGCGGCACGAAGTGGTCGACGTCTTCTACCGCGATGCCGGCCCGCTTGAGCAGGGTCTCGAACGTCGGCGGCACTCCGCTGTTGACGAACTCACGGACACCGCGACCGTTCATCTTGAAGTAGTGGTCGCCGTTCGCCACCGTCTCAGCCGAGGCGGGCAGCCGGCTGCCGCCCGCGGGCACGTGGATCAGCTCGCTCGCCTCACCGCGCGACACCAGCTCGAGGTCGAGGAAGCCGTAACCCTCGGCCACCGTGCCGATCACCGCGGCGCCGGCGCCGTCGCCGAAGAGCACGGCCGTGCGGCGGTCCCCGAAGTCCAGGATGCGCGAGTAGATGTCGGACGCGATGACCAGGACCTTGGCGGTCGGGTTCATCGAGACGAGGCTGTTGGCAAGCGCGCTGCCGAAGATGAAGCCGGCGCAGACCACGTTGATGTCGAAGCAGGCGGCCCGGTTCGCACCGATCTTGTCCTGCACCAGGGTCGACGTCGGAGGTTGCGGAGAGTCACCGGTAGAGGTCGAGACGATGAGGTAGTCGATATCGACCGCCTCGAGCCCCGCGGCAGCGAGAGCCTCCCGCGCGGCCTCGGCGGCGAGGTCGGAAGCGGCCTCGTGCGGCGCGGCGAAACGGCGTGCCTGAATCATCGTCTTGCGGCTGACCCACGCGGGGTCGGCGTCCGGCACGAGGCGCACCAAATCCTCGTTGGTGACCACCTCGGCCGGCAGGTAAGAGCCGGTTCCCAGGATGCCCACGCCCATTGTTGCCCCCACGCTCGATCGAACTCGTCCGCTGTCCCAGAAAGAGGCTATCCCGTTTAGGTTATGACAGGCAGGCAAGATCCTACGACCGTGCGGACCCTGGCGATCACCCGATCGGCCCACTCGCGCACTCGCCGGAAACGGGTCGGTAACACGGGGAGTCCAAATGCACGGTGGTCGTTCGCTCCGTCGAGGGCCCCAATACGTACCGTGACCAGCAGTGGGTCATTTGCGGCACCGATCGGCCGTCTCGGTGTTTTCAGATAGTGAATCCCCTTACGACAAAGGTCCGACCCGGGCGGCCGGCCCTCCTGTGCTCGGGCTCTCAGCGGGGCGCGCGGTCCTTGAGGGTCCACGCCTTCGAGCGGAGGCTGCTCGGATCGGCCGGCCCGACCTGCTGCGGGATCCGGGCAGCTGCCTCCACACGCCGCTGGGCCAGGTAGGCCGTGGCGGCGCGGTCCTCCGCGGTCGGGGCGGACATCAGGGCATATGCGAGGCCGATGATGCCGAAGACCACGGCAACACCGATCGGGACGAGCATGCCGCTCGCGGTCGCGCCCGGCAGGTTGCCGGTCGACGGGTGCTCCTTCACCGACATGGCGGTCATGCCGGTGAAGTGCATGCCGTTGACCGCGACGCCCATGACGAGCGCGGCCACGAAGATGACGAGCCGGCGGCGGACCGTGACAGCGAGCCAGAGCGCGACCGCCGCCGCGACCACGGCGATGCCGATCGAGAGACCGACCATGTCCATTCCGTACGAGACGTCGCCGTGGAGATTCATCGCGGCCATGCCCGTGTAGTGCATCGCCGCGACGCCCAGGCCGGCGATGACGCCGCCGGTCACGATCCGGAGATTCTTGGCGCCGCTGCCCATCAGCGCGATCGCGAGGCCGAGGCCGACCGCGATGACGGCGAGGATCGCGCTCGCCACGGTGAGGCCGACGTCGTAGCGGATCGGCGTGCCGTCGACGCTGAAGCCCATCATCGCGACGAAGTGCATGCTCCAGATCGCGGTGCCGCCGATCGACAGCGAGGCGAGCACGAGCCACCAGATGCGTTCCCCGCGCTCGGTCGCCGCGCGGAACCGCACGGCGCAGGTGAGCCCCAGCATCGATCCGAGCACCGACAGGACGTAGCTGACGGTGGGGGTGATCCACCCATGATCGAAGTGATGGATCGTGGCCATCGCGTTCTCCTTCTCTGCACCCGTTCCCGCCCGAGAATGCATCCTGCACTCTCGGCGGTAACCGCGAGCAGGATTGTGACCCACCTTGCGTCATGAACCGGTTGCCACCGGGCAAACAACCCGAGTCGACTCGTCGTCGCAAGGATTCGCAGGTCAGACAGCGCGGTGTACGCCGATGGACGAGAACCCAGACGGCGATCCCCGCGATCACCCGACGGTCCGCAGCCCACTGTCCGAACAGACACTCGACATGTCCGAGGCGGCGGCCACGACCGCCGCAACGGCGTCGGGCTCCTGCTCCGATCCGGCGGCGGAGATAGCGGCGGCGTACGCGGCGGCGAGGCGCTCGGCTGCGTCGGCGACCGGGGCGTCCGCGGTGGTGCCGGCCCGCACCACGTCGTCGACCACGCCGGGCGTCATCAGGGTCCCGTCGGCGATCGTCGCGGCGAGCGCGGTGCAGGTCAGCGAGCCGGGCGGGTCGTCGACCGAGGCGCTCACCGACATGCTGGAGGCGGTCGGCGCGGGCGTCACGGCCTGCTCCGGCGTGCCGCAGCCGGTCAGCAGGAGCGCCGTGATCAACGCGAGGACTCGCAGCATGCCGCCAGATTAGGTCCGTTCCCCGGCGTACATCAGCAAAAGGCCCGGTCGTCGCCGACCGGGCCTTTCTTGAACGCGGGACTTACTTGAGGTAGGAGCCCTTCTTGTACTGCTCCCAGCTCATGTTCCAGTCGGTCCAGCCGTTGCCGTTCTTCAGCTTCTCCTCGGTGCCCGAGACCGTGATCGGGTCGCCCATGAGCGTCTTGCCGAACAGCCAGGCGCCCAGCGTCTCCGAGACGTTCACACAGCCGTGCGAGACGTTGGTGCGGCCCTGCTTCCCCTCCGACCAGGGCGCGGCGTGGATGAACTGGCCGCTCCAGGTGAGCCGCTGCGCGAAGTCGATCTCGGTCCGGTAGCCGTCCTTGGGCCCGAGTTCGTCCATCGTGTCGAAGATCGTGTGCTTCTTCTTCTCGATCACGACCATCGTGCCGCTGGAAGACGGGGTGGTCTTCTTGCCGAGGCTCACCGGGATCGTCTTGATGACCTTGCCGTCCTGCTTGACGCTCATCTGCTTGGTCTTGTTCGACACGGTCATGATGAACGAGCGGCCGATCTTGAGGTCGACGGTGAGGTCGGAGCGGCCGTAGTAGCCGTTGCCCAGCGGCACTCCGGCCAGCGCGATCTTGTAGAAGACCTTCGACTGCGCCTTCCAGTAGACCTTGGGCCGGTAGTGCACCTCGGTCGGGCTCGTCCAGTGCCAGGTGCCCTCCTGCGCGGGGGTGGCGGTGACGGTCATCCGGCGCTCGACGTCGTCGCGGTAGCTCTCGGGGATCGACCGGCC
>DASRYP010000024.1:0-3453 GCA_035687165.1 Actinoplanes sp.
TGCCCGCTCGCCGAGGCCACCGTCCAGTCGTACAACTTCCCCTTCTACCACCTCGCGGCGGCGCTCGGCCCCGACAAGGTGGCCGCGGCGGCGCACAAGGCCGGTATCCAGTTCATCTCCAGCCCCACCAAGATCGGGGCCCGGATCGACCTGAACAAGACCAAGGGCAGCGAGCTCAGGCAGTTCGGCAACGAGATCGGGTACGGGCAGTACGCGATCACGGCGCTCGACCACGCGAACGGCATCGCCACGCTGGCCAACGACGGCCTCTACAACAAGGCGCACTTCGTCAGGTCCGTGCAGAAGCGCGACGAGGCGACCGGCAAATTCAAGCCGTTCCACACCGAGCGGATCAAGGCCACGCCCGCCTTCGACCCGAACGTCGTGGCGGCCATCGACACCGTGCTGCAGAAGATCCCCGGCAAGAACGGCCAGAACCTGCGCAGCGGCTACGCCGCCATCGGCAAGTCCGGCACCTGGGAATTCCAGGACGGCAAGTCCGGCGAGAACGGCGACGCCTGGTGGGTCGGCGGCACGAGGCACCTCGCCGCGTCGGTCTGGATCGGCCGCGAGAAGGTCGTCAAGGACAAGATGAAGCTCATGCCGATCTACAAGCCCGGCACCAAGAAGGGCATGACCGGCGGTTCCACCCCGGGCGAGACCTGGAAGACGTTCATGGACCTGGCCAACAAGGCGCTCAACGCCGAGAAGGACGAGTTCCCGCCGGACGCCAAGGTCGGCGACCCGAGCAAGAAGGGCAACGGCCTCGACCCGCTGTCCCCGCCGCCGGAGAACAACGACTGCATCCTGGCCGGCGCGGTCTGCCCCGGCGGTCAGCCCGGCGACGGTCAGCCGCCCGGCAATGGTCAGCCGCCCGGCAACGGCCTGCCCGGCAATGGTCAGCCCGGCAACGGCCTGCCCGGAAACGGCCTGCGCAACAGATGACGGGAGTGACCCGGCCGGTCCGCGCCGGCCGGGCTCCTCGGACGAAGACGCCGCGGGGAAAGTCAGCACAACCGAGATGAACAGAAGTCCGGAATGCGGGCCTGCGCGCCCCTTGGCGGATCAGGCCTGGTGGTCGGTGATGCCGGCTGCGGTGTCCAGCTCCTGGAGGAGGTCGTGGGCGGCCAGCTCGACGCTCTTGTGCCGCCACTCGGCCGCGCGGTAGACGCAGGCGATCAGGCCACTGCGGTGCAGCCGGCGCAGGTCGCCGTAGACGAAGGCGTACCGGGCCTTGGTCTCGTCGCCCGCGCCCTCGGTCAGGCCGAGGTGCCAGGCACCGTACTCCTGGTAGGAATGCTTCTCCAGGTAGGCGTTCTCGGTGTCGGCGCGGGGCTGGACGCTGCCCCAGTCGCTCTCCAGCACGTATTGCTTGGCCGCGATGAGCTGCCGCGCCCTCGCCACCCCCGCGTCGTTCACCGCGTACTTGGCCATGACCTTGTCATTACCCCCGGGAATGCCAGGACGAATCCTCGGCGCCGGCCCGGGATAATGTACTAGCCTCCTAGGATGTTTTGCGCGTGGTGACCGGCGGCCACCGTTTCATGCGGGCCGGGAACGGGCATCTGACGTGCATGTTTCCCGCTGAGAATCTGCGCGACTGGCGTGGAGAGAAAGTCATCGACCCCCACGGCGACAAGATCGGTGACCTGGAAGCGGTGTACGTGGACACCGCCACCGATCAACCGGCCTTCGCCACCGTGCGAGTCGGCATGATCGGTCGGCACAAGCTCGCCTTCGTGCCGCTCGACGGGGCTACCGTGCTGCCCCGTGCGTTGCGCGTCCGCTACGACAAGAAGGTGATCAGTGAGGCGCCGACCATCGACCTCGACGGCGAGCTGGCCGCCGTGGACGAGCCGACGGTCTTCGCCCACTACAACGTGCCGTACCAGACCGGAACGGCCGGCGAACGGCGTCTCGCGCGTCGCTGAGGCAGCGCGACGCCGACTCGTCAGCGACGATCTCCGGCGGCCCGGAGGCGTTCCTCGGCCGGGCGGGGGGAGTGGTCGCCGGAGAGGTCGTCGGCCCAGCGCAGCAGGCGGTGCAGGTGGGTGTCGGTGATCGCGGTGCACAGGCCCGGGTGGCCGAGCGCGACTTCCCCGCCGGTCCCGTCGATCGTGATCAGCGTGCCCTCGGGCAGCACCCGGTCGCCGATCCGCGCTGATGCCTCGCCGACCTCGACGGCGGTGGCGTCCACGACCGCGGGCTTGCCCAGCGAGCGTGCGACGACCGCCGCGTGCCCGGCCAGCCCGCCCCGGCTCGTCACGATCCCCGTGGCCGCGGCCAGGCCGGGCAGGTCGTGCGGGGACGTGACCGGCCGGACGAGGATCACCGGGCCCGGCATCCGGACCGCCCGGTCGGAGCTGAACACGACCCGTCCGGTCGCCAC
The DNA here is from genome assembly GCA_035687165.1 of Actinoplanes sp. Taxonomy (GTDB): domain Bacteria; phylum Actinomycetota; class Actinomycetes; order Mycobacteriales; family Micromonosporaceae; genus Actinoplanes. The sequence continues at coordinate 2,390 of DASRYP010000024.1, forward strand.
GCCGGGGGAGGCTCCGCGCCCGCGAGCGACGATCTCGCCACCCAGCATCCGGGGCACCGCGGCCGCTCGCAGGTGCCGTGGCGAGATCCGTCGGACAGCTTCCTCGCGCGAGATGACCTCCTCGTCTGCAAGGTCCACGGCGACCCGCACGGCTGCGGGGGCGGTGAGTCCGCCCGGCCGCACCTGCAGCAACCACAGCCGGCCCGACTCGACCGTGAACTCCACGTGGCACGCGTCGCGGTAGTGCCTTTCCGCCCGCGAAAGCGCGTCCGTCAGTTCCCTCCAGACCGCGGGCTTCCGGGACGCCAGCGCGGAGAGCGGCAGCGTGCTCGTGCGGCCGGAGACGACGTCGTCGCCGCGACGGCCGAAGAGCACATCGCCGTACGGGACCTTCTCGCCCGTGCTCGGGTCGCGGCTGAAGGCGACGCCGCTGCTGCCGCGTTCGCCGAAGACCATCTTCTGCACGACGACGGCGGTGCCCAGGTCGTGCCGGATGCCCTGCAACTCGCGATAGGTGACCGCGCGTGGCGTGTGCCAGGATCGAAAGATCTCGCGGACCGCGTCGCCGATCGGCGGCCGCACGTCGAGCAGCGTGTTCATCATGCCGGGCATCGACACCGCCGCACCCGAGCGCACCGACACCGACGCCGCGCCCAGACGTTCGACGGCCGCCTCGAGCCCGTCCGGGAGGCTTCCGTCGCGCAGATACGTGCGGCAGGCGTTCGTGTCGATGACGAAGCCGGGCGGCACGGGCAGGCCGAGGCGCAGCAGCGTGATCAGCCCGTGGGCCTTGCCGCCGATCACCGCCGCGGGCTCGTCCACCGCCGCGTCCAGGGGAAAGATCATCCCCGGGTCCGGCCGAGCGTGACGAGCAGGTCTTCGTGCAGTTGGAACCAGACCACGTGGTACGACGTGAGGCTGTCCGCCAGCTCTTCCAGCGCGCCCCCGCGAGCTCGTCCGAGGGCCGCGCCGAGCCGTTCGCGATAGCGCCCGAACCGGGGCAGGGCCGCCGCCAGTTCCAGGCAGACAGGTTCCGCGCGCTGGTCCAGGTCGGCGAACCGGTC
>DASRYP010000025.1:0-12360 GCA_035687165.1 Actinoplanes sp.
TATTGACCCGTAAGGCAAACTTGCTGTGGTCAGGATGCGGCGTAGCGGACTTCTGGCTTGCGGAATAGGGCTTTCACAACGTTTGGCTGGTTCTGTCTACGTCGGAGATGCGCCGTAGCGGCGGCGGTCAGCTCGGCCACGGTGCCCGGATTCGCTTGCGACACAGGACGTTTGATGTCGCCGTTGAGCAGTTCTACGGGATTCAACTCGGGTGCATACCCAGGCATAAGGTGCATCTCAATACTGGCAACGTTCTCGGCCAGCCAGTCCCGCACGGAGACCCGGCGGTGCACCGGATGCCGGTCCACAATCAAGTGGATCTTCCGGTCGACCTGGCGGACCAGGCGCTTGAGGTAGGCCAGGAACACCGGCCCGTTGAACGACCCCCGATAACAGGTGAAGTACAACTCACCCTTGTTACTGATCGCGGCCATCACGTTGACCCCGAACCGTTTGCCGGTCTTCGGTACCACCGGCGGCTGCCCGGCCGGCGCCCAACCCTTACCCACACTCCAATCCGAACGCAGTCCAGTTTGGTCCAACCACAAGATCAACGCCTTCTCCTTGCGGGCTGTCGCCTCGATCGCCGGATACTGCTCGGCGAGCCAGCGGGCCACCGCCTGCGGATTCTGTTCGTACGCCCGACGAATCGGCTTCTGCGCCGACAACCCCCACGACCGTAAATATTTGCCGACCGTGACCAACGACAACCCGATCCCGAACCAGTTACGGATCAACTGCCGCACCTGCGGCCTGGTCCACACCAGACCCGGCAACGCCACCTGATCGGGAAACTTACCCAGCACCGCCCTACGGACGCGAGCTTCCTGCCTCGCATCGAGGGCCTTCTGCTCACCCGGACGCCGCCCCCGCTTGCCGGCTTTCAACGCCTTGGAACCGTTACGGCGTACCGCATCCACCCACCGCCACACCGACGTCGGTGACACACCCAGCACAGTGGCCACACCCGCCTGCGAGTGCCCCGCTTGCACCGCCGCGACCGCCCGCCGCCGCAGATCCTCTTGCGCCTCAAGGGAAAGCCCCCACGCATCCCGCCGCAAAACGCCCATACACCCCAAACGATCACTGCAAGTTTGAGTTACGGGTCAATAAGTCAGTCATGGGACGGCCGACTCGGCTGGCTCAGCCGTGGCTTCAACATCTCTGGCCAAGGCACCAAGGAAGCCCAAAACTTCCTTACTCTGATCGATTTCCGAAACGCGGTCGTGCACGGTCATATGCGCCTTACAGCCATCCAGGTTGGCAGGCTTGGGGCAATGATTGATCTCAGAAGGCGCCTACGAACAGTCCTTGAGGTGCACTCAGCAGGTCGTATCCTGGTCGCTGGAGATAGCGACGGCAGCGAAAGCGGTTAAGGTTAGTCGTGCATTTGTCTATTTTCTCGACGCCACAGCGATCGCCCGCTATCCTGCGGTCAAAGTCTAGCTATACCTGCGGTGCCAACACCGGACACGGGTACGAACAAGCGTGGCTACACGACGCCGACCCGGGCGGCGAAGCCGCGCACGCCGGAGAGGCCATAGCTAGCCGGTGCGGACAGCAGCTCGCGGGTGAGCTGCTGCGACCAAGGCCGGTAGCGGACTTCCTCGGGTACGTCTCGTTCCGCGGCGAGCAGCGTGTCGAAGGCAGCTGCGGGCCGGCCGCGGCCGTGCAGTGCGAACGCGGTGTCTTCCCAGTAGCGGGCGCGGCGTTCGGGGTCGATGATCGACCGCTGGTCGACCTTGCCGGCGTAGTCGACGGCGGCGCCGTAGTCGCCGAGCTTGCGGGCGACGCCGATGCGGTAGACGGCGAGTTCGGTGGTGTTGAATCGAGCGGAGGGCCCGGCCGCGTTGGCCGGCTGCTCGGCCTCGGCGAGCAACGTCCAGGCGGTGTCCCGGTCGTCGCGGATCGCCGCGGTGTAGGCGGCGACGGCCAGCAACTGCCCGTACATGGCGTGGAAGGCCGGCCCGGTGTCCGGGCTGGAGGTGCGCAGTTGCTCGGCGGCCTCCAGGACGTGTTGCTGGGCGCTGCCGGGGTGGTTGGTGCGGCGCAGGATGGTCGCGGCGAGCCGCTGGCTTTCGGCCATGATCAGCGGATCGTTGCCGGCGGCGGCTGCCTGCATGGCACGGTCGGCGGTGGCGCAGGCGAGACCGTTGTCGTACAGCTTGATGAGCAGCTGAGTCGCGACCCCGTACGCCTCGGCGAGCCGCTGCGCGGCGGCGGCCTGCTCGCCGACGCCCACGGCTGAGCGGCTGGCGGCGGCTTGGGCGAGCAGCCTCGGTAGGCGCCGGACGAGCCGGGTGTAGCGGGTGGCCCGGTAGTCGGCGCGGGCGGCTGCGATCTGAGCGGCCAGTTGCTGGCCCGGTAAGGGCTCGGCGGTGAGTCGGCCGAACAACACGTCCTCGATGGTGTGACCGGTGGGCGCGGCCGGAGCCGGGCTCGCCGGCAACGCTGCGGCAGCGCCGACAGCGGCTGCGCCTGCGAGGAAGTTGCGTCGGTGCACGGTGCTGCCCTCTCCGTCCACGGTTGCGGCCAGAGTAGACCCGCCGGCCTGCCCAGGTGCGGTTGCCAGGCCGAACATCTCCATAGGTACGTCGTACAGGTCAGCCAGCGTGCGCAGTTCGGCGACGTCGCGGACCGCCCGCCGACCGCTTTCGAGCCGGGACAAGGTCGACGTCGAGTAGCCACCTGCCGCGCCGAGCTGTTCGAGCGTCAGACCGGCCGCGATCCGGGAGAACCGCAGGATCGTGGCGTAGTCACGGGCCTGGACTGCCTGCTGGACCGCCGGATTGGCGTTCCACTGCGGGGGTGCGGTCACGGGTGACTCCGTTCATCGAACGGGGAGTTTCAGAGTGACCGGCCGATTGCAGATCACGCAAGACGGTTGCACGGAACGTGACATGCCTTCTGCGCGGTGCTGGCCGCCGGTGCACTGGACCCATAGCCCGCCTCAGCACACCCGCCGGCGGGCACCCAACACGAGGGAGCCTCGATGACGCACCTGACGACACCCGCCGAGCCGATCACCGTGGCGCAGCTTGTCCAGGCCGGACTGCTGCAGATCGGGACCGGCTGCCGCCTGCACCCGACCACGGTGTTCTTTCCCGCCGACTTGCAGGGCACCCGGCGCCCGATTGTGCTCGGCGAGCAGGTCACCGTCGGCGCGTACACCGTGCTGCACGGCGGCCTGACCATCGGCGACCACGCCTACATCGGGCACCACACCATCCTCGGCGAGCCCGTGTACGGCTACGCCGTGCGCGAGTCCTACCCCGGTGCGGGCGCGGACACGGTTCTCGGCTCCGGGGTGATCATCCGCGCCGGTGCGATCGTCTACGCCGGCACCACGATCGGCGACGACACCACGATCGGGCACCACACCCTGCTGCGTACCGGCGTCAGCGTCGGCGCGGGCAGCCAGCTCGCCGCCAACCTCACCGTCGAACGCGGGACTCGCATCGGCTCCGGGGTGCGCTGCTCGCCCGGCTCGCACTTGACCGCCGACACGATCGTCGGTGACCACGCGTTCCTCGGCGCCGGTGTTCGCACGATCAACGACAAGGAGCTGATCTGGCGCGACCCCGGACACCAGATGCCGCTGACCCCGCCGACCTTCCGCGAGGGCTGCAAGGTCGGCACCGGCGCCGTCGTGCTGGCGGGTGTCACGGTCAACTCGGGCGCGCTGGTCGGCGCCGGCTCGGTCGTCACCCGCGACGTCGCCGACGACGCGATCGTCTACGGCGTGCCCGCCGTCGTGCACGGGCAGGTGACCCGATGAACGCCCTGGCATGGCTGGAGCCACTGCACAGCAGCGTGCCTGAACTCGGCATCGCGGGGTGGGCCGGCCTCGAGCGATTTGACACCGCCCTCGACGAGCTGTGCCCGGCTGGGCCTGCCCGAAGCGACACAGCCGCCTGGTCGGCGTGGCTGCTCGAACTGCGCCGCGAACTGTCCGCCCGCGGACACCGGGCCCCGACCGGACCAGCTGGCCCGTTGTGGCAGACCCTTGCCCAGTTCCTCGCCGGCGCCCGCGACCTCGACCTGCGCGACTGCACCGGAGACGGGCACGGCGCGATGGTGCTCACCCACGCCCCGGCCGACACCGCCCGCACATGGCGGCAGCGGCTGCGCTCCGGTGAGCTGATCGGTATCGCCGCGACCGAGCGGCACGGCGGCTCCCGCATCCGCGAGATCACCACCCATGCCCGCCTCGACATGGGCGGGAGGTGGCGGCTGACCGGCGAGAAGTGCTGGATATCGCGGCTGACCGAGGCCGCCGCGTTCGTGACCTTCGTCCGCGACCCAGACGGACGCATCAGCGCCGTGCTGGTCAACCCGGACGACCCCCGGGTCGAACGGGACGTGATCGAGCCATCCGGGCTCGGCGGCTGGGGCTGGGGCGTACTACGCCTGCACGACCTGCCCATCGACCCTGCGGTCGCAGTGCTCGGCACGCCCGGCTCCGGGCTGGACATCTTCCACCAACACTTCACCCGCTTCCGACCCATGGTCACCGCGACCGCCCTGGGCACCGCCGCGGGCGTGCACCACCTAGTCACCGACGCACTCGCGGCCCGCCGCGGCGTCGGCATCCTGCCGCGGATCCGCGACAACGCGCTCATCACGCTCGGCCGCACCCACGCCGAGATCACCGCGGCGCTGCTCGCCGCACTGACCACGACCCGGCTCGCCGCCGCCGGCCACCCGGGCGCCGGGCTGTACGCCCGGCTCGGCAAGGCCGCCGGCGTCGACGTCGCCGTCCGGGCCGTCACCGAGCTGGCCCCGCTGATCGGCGCGGCCGGATACCAGCGCAGCCACCCCGTGGCCAAGGCCCGCGCCGACCTCACCGGCCTGCTCTACGCCGACGGTATCCACGACAGCCTCTACCGCTCCGGCGGCCTGAGCCTGCTCGCCGCCCCCGCCACATGCCGACCGGCGCCGCTGGCGGCAGCTGCCTGACCCAGTGCTGCAACAGGCTCCGCGGCCGAATCGGGCGCGGAGCCTGCCACTTCATGTCCATGCATTAGGCCACGAAGAACCCGTTCTCCAAATACACCACCGTGCCCTCGGCCCGGGCCCTGACCGCCGCGGTGATCCGCCGGGTCAGCAACTCCGACAGCCGCTCGCCGGCCTCCAGCTCGGTGCACCACGCCCAGCTACGCAACTCATCGGCCGGCAACCGAATCTGCTCGGTCTGCGCCAGCGTCAACACCCCGCCGTCGAAAACCAGCATCAGACCCTCGGTACGGCCCGGCCGCGGCGGCACCCAGTCGACCACCAACAACCGACCCGGCCGCACCAGCAGGCCGAGCTCTTCCTTGAGCTCACGCACCACCGCCGTGTACGGCGACTCTTCGGCCTCGACCGACCCGCCCGGAATCTCCCAGTACGGCTTGTACGTCGGCTCATTGTGGCCGGGGTTTGAGGTTGACCACTGACCACGACCGCTGCTGCCAAACCTGTAGCAGTTCGACGCGCGGGAGTGTGCCAAGATCCGGGGATGTCGACAGATCCTCCCTGGTCCATTGGTAGCTGGCTCGATGTGGTTGAGCGGCCGGAGATTGTCGATGAAGTGCTTGATCGGGAAGACCAATACGCGGGGGTCGCCCTGCTCGCACTGGTGCTGAGCCATGAGGATCCAGACGTCGTACTGCCGCGGGTCAAGCGGGCGATAATGTCGCGGAACCCGCAGACTCGTGCGAACGCCCTGCAGTCATTGGGTCACCACGCCCGCTTGCACGGGTTTGTCGATGCCGAGGCGATCGGTCGGTTGCGTCAGGCCCTGCGCGATAGGACGGTGCTGGGTGGGCTCGAAATACGGGGATACGCAGCAACGGCTGCCAGTGATGTTGGGATGTTCGTGAAGCGGGGTGCGCTGCCCCGATGGTTTCGACGCCGTTTTAGTGGACCACGACGGCGACTACGACAATGACTTGGACGGCCCCTCTGGCATGCTGCGATCGTGAAGTCTCAACCGATCTGGATGCGAGGGACTGTCGACGGCGGGTGAATCACGTTCTTGCAAGATCTTCGTGCAGGGGGTGAGCAGGAGTCCGGAAAACCTCTCAGCTGGCCCGGCCCAAGGTCACGGTGCGGGTTCCGGGTGCGAAGTCACTGAAGGACTGTTGCCAGGACTCGCCGGGCCAGTAGTACGTCACACGGCCCTCGACGGGCTGGTAGTGGGCGGTGTAGAGCGTTCTCGACCCCTGCTCGTCGACGGATCGATAAAGCGGCGGCTTAAGCATCGCTGCCACGTCGTCCGCACCCGCGGCGCGAATGGCTCGTAGCCGCTCCTGCGTCCGCATGGCCCGTTCCTGCTCGTCGGTCACCGGCAGGTGCTGGTGATTGGCGGCGCAGGCGTCCGGTGCCACCGTCGGCGAGATGTCCGGTCCCACGAACACCGTTATCGCTTTCTTGGGATCGACAAGGGTGAGGTTCTGGGGGACGGCGACCGGCAGGGACCGCAGCCGGCCGACTGCCTCATCGACGGTGTCGCACGTCTCGAGCAGGTAGCGCACGAGGATGAGAATGGCGAAGCCGCGTCCGTAGGCGGAACGTCCGCCCCAGGTGAGCGAGACCGCGAGACCGGCGTCGTTCATCCCGTCCAGCAAGCCCCACAGGATGTCCTGCATCCCGATCACGGGGCGCAGGTAGCAGGAGGAGGCGATAGTCCCTTCGCACTGGTCGGGCCGTAGGTCATAGTTGCGCAGCAGAGCGCCGTTCTGGCCGATCTGGGTGCAGGTCTGGGTGAACGGCCGCAGTGCCGCGTGGGTGAGGAAGGCTTCCGCCTCGGGCCGGTCGAGTTGGCCGGCCAGGCGGTCCAGAATCGGGACCAGTTCTGGCATGTGCGCCCGGAACAGCGCCCGAACACGATCCGCGCCCTCCGGAGTCCGGCCCTCCTCAGTCAGCAGGTCCTCCATTTCCTGCCACAGGCCCCGGGCGTAGGCGGCCCACCGCCCGTCGCCGCCGTCGCCGACCTCGATCGCCTGGAAGGTCTTGTGCTGTTGCCGCACGGGCTGCCACTCCCCTGTGATAATCGGACGAGACTGCATGCGGTGAAGGTAGCGGTGCGCTGTCCTCATCCACGAGTCCGGCGCATTCCATCTCACCCCACCATTGCGAGGCGCGATCAAGAGTTCAGGACGCCGCGTAACCATCTTCGAGGTAGGCGGTCTGTCCCTCGGCTCGAGCCCGGTAACTGGCGGCGGCTCGGCGGGCGAGCAACGGTGAGAGTCGTTGTTCCTGCTCGTGCGGCGTCGACCAGGCCCAACTGCGTAGTTCATCGGGTGGCAGCTGGATGGCCGCGACCTGCTCGGCTGACAGCTGACCGCCGTCGAACACGATCATGAGACCTTCGGTGCGGTCGGGGCGGGGTGGCACCCAATCGATGGTGAGTAGCCGGCCGGGCTCGACGGTGAGCCCGAGTTCTTCCTGGATCTCGCGGACGGCGGCGGCGCGGGGCGACTCGTTGGCCTCGACGCAGCCGCCGGGCAGTTCCCAGTGGATCTTCGTGTAGGCGGGCTCGACGAGCAGGAGCCGGTCGGTGTCGTCGAAGAACAGGACGGCTGCGGCCATGCGCTTGGTGGGCAGGCTGGCTGTGTAGTCGGCGACGGCCTGGTCCGTGTCGGCGGGGTCTGCGGTCATGATCGGCCTCCGGGTCGTCTGGGGTGAGCGGGGCGTCGCGTCGCAGTAGTGATGTGGGTGACCTTGGTGGCCGCTTCCAGTGCGCCGCGTAGTTCGTGGTTGTCCAGGGCGAGGCGGTGGATGCTGGCGATGGCGATCTCCAGCTGCGTCTTCAGGTCGTTGTTCTCGCGTCGCAGGCGTGCCATCGCTTCAGTGGCAATCGGCGATGTGGTCGAGGGTTTGCCGTCCGGGTTCGCCTGCTGGTGCCGTCGCGTGCTGATTTCCCGGACGATGTCGGGAAAGTGCCGGCGCAGGGTGGTGTTGCTGAGGCCAAGACGGCGTGCCAGCGTCAGGACGCTGGGGCGTTTGGCAGATGCGTCGGCCTCGGCGATGACGGCGTCCTTGGCCTTCTCGACTTCGTCGATGCTGGGTAGTGCGGGCCGACGGCTCACGGCTCCGACCGCCGATGCCGGTCGAGGAAGCCGGTCAGTTCGTCCCGCCGTCTCTCCAGTTCCCGCTGCAGCAGCGGGGGAAGCAACGGACGGCTGGACAACCGTCGATCGAGGTCGGCGATCTCGGTGATCCAGGCGTCGACGTTGCCGGCGGTGAGCGTCACGTTTCGGCAAGACAGAGGTCGGCAGTCCGAGGGGGTGGGGATGGCTTCGCCGCTGGTGTTCCGGTGCTGTCGACACAGGGCGGTGGCGTGGTTGTGGACGCAGGTGACGTAGCGGCCGGGATAGATGGCCGGGTCGTCGCGGCGCATGAGACGCAGGAGGCGGCGGTCGTCGGTGATTACCTTGCCGTTGAAGGATGCCTGCGCGGCGAACTGTTCGAGGCGACGGGTCGCCTCGTCGGTGGCTGGGCCGATCAGTCCGGCGTGTTCGTAGGAGTCGATCATGGCGAGTAGGTGTTCGCCTCGGGCCAGTGCCTGTTCGGATTCGACCTCGGCGCGGAATCCGCTGTCCGAGGTTCCGGCGTAGCCCTCGAACATCTGGATGCTCAGGTGCCGGTAGGCGATCGCGCCGGCGATGGCCCCGCCGGGGCGCCGGGCGATGAACCATGCCAACGTGCGGCGGAACTGTCGCGTGGATAGTCGCCAGGGCCGGCCGTCGACGGGCGGGATCGCGTCGTTGCGATGCTGGGCTTGGCAGTAGTCGGTGACCCAGTGGATGAAGTTGTTCAGCTGCAGGTTGGTGGCGATCGTGGTGAGGGCGGCGTCAGCGGTCTTCCCGTCCCGGATGTTGGTGCCGCCCGTGACGCTGGTGAAGAGCAAGCTGGTGGCGGCTGGTTGAAGACTTTCCAGAACCGCGATGGCGCGTGCTGCCGACTGCCCGACGACCCAGGTGGCGGGTGTTCCCGTTGGATCTCGCTCACCCTTGAAGGCCAGACTGGTCACTTTCCAGCGGTAGGGCCGGTCGTCGCCGTTGCGAAGTGTCTGCAGGCAATTGCGGCGAAGATGCTTGATCTCGCTGTCTCGCATTCCGGATTGGAAGGCGATCACGGTGTAGCACGCTGCTTGAAGTGTCGGAAGTAGACGACGAAGGGTCTTCTCCCCGGCGCCGTGGGTGGTGATGGCATCCAGCCAGGGCTGGCCGTCCAGGCGTCCGGTGATGGTGATGTCGTATGGCGACTCGGTCGTGATGCCGGTGACCGCCGCGACGGCGTTGATCTCGGCACGGCTCAGTGACAGCAGCCGATGCGAGCAGCCGATGGTGTCTGCGAGGTGGTGGAGGTTGACCTTGCCGCGGAATCCGGGCAGAGGCCGCCGCTCGGCGAGGTGGTCGTCGAGTAGTGCGCGCAAAGCCTTTCCTACTTGGCCGTATGCGTCTTTCGGCCGCGATCGACGGCTTTGCTGGAGTCGGCGCCGCCGTTGTTCCGCGGCGATGATGTCGGCCGCGAAGTCGTCGACGAAGCGCAACGCCCAAGTCAGCAGAGGGCCATGGACCGATTCGGGGATGCGGTCGGTGGCGTTTTCGCCGGTGTGTCTGCCGCGGGATTCGCCCCAGCCGTCGATATGCCGTGGATCGAACAGTAGGTGATCGCCGGTGAGCGCGGTTCGGTGGCGCCAGAGCCGGCGGATGGTGCGGCGAGCGTTGTCGCGTTGGCCCAGGTGCGGCCGGGTAGCGACGAGGTGCCGCTGGTATTCGAGCAGGTCCGTGCCGCTGAGTTCGGTGAGGGCAGGTCCGCCGCGTTCTCGGGTGGCAGACGGCTGCTGGGCCAACCAGCTGAAGAAGTTGCGGAGTTCGCCGAGCAGCGGGTGGATGGTGGCGAGCGCCGGTTGCCGCTCGCCGGGCGGCAGCGGACCGGACAGCAGGGAGTAGCACAACTGCTTCGCCGTCGGCCGGTAGCGCTCGGGAACGTCGGTGAAGGTCAACGCGAGCGACGGCTGCTGGCGTTGCTGGATCGCTGGGGTGAGCCGCCAGACGTCCTCGGCGAATCGAGAAGTCTCCGTCAGCTCGGTTCCCGCCCGTAGCTGACGGCCGTGCAGCACGAACGTGTCGTCGAGCGAATGCGACGGCGCGGCTTCGGCCTGCGCATAAGTCAGGGATGCTGCCATGTCTGCTCCACGAGGTCGAGCAGAGCGTCCGCGGGCTTGCGGGTGGAAGCCTCGGCGATTTCAGCGGGGCTGAACTTCGGCAGGACTTCGCGGCGCAGTGCCGTCCAGGTCATGCCGTAGCGTGCCCACCAGTCGGCTTCGCCGCATCGCTCGCGTCGGCTGTTCAACGTGTCGAGCAGTGCGAGCAGCCCGGGCAGATGGTCTCGGGTGATGAGGCAGTTGCCGCAGTGGAAGCAGTCCAGGAAAGACCACCCGCAGCGTTCCCCAGTACCGGGGTGGTGACCATGGTCGGTGCAGGCCGCCCAGGCGGTATCCAGCTCGCCGCCGGCTGTGCGGTGAGCTTCATCAGAGTCGATTCCCGCCTGCTCCAAGTGACTCGTGTCGGCAGGGCCAGTCACCACCTGTGGCCCGCCCCCGGTCTTGGCCGCCAGAAGCCGATGGGCGGTCAACGCGGACCGTTCCGCGTCGACCAGCGCTTCGCTGACCACCTCCTCGGCCCACTCGGCAACCGTGGGATCGCCGCGCAGCCAGTGAATCCGCGGCTGCGTTCGGTCAGTCGGTGGGCCAGCAGGTAGAGGCCTCCCGGGGTGTGCAGCTGCCGCTCCGGTGGCCCGATCTCCCAGGTCACCGTCTCCCACCAGTGTTGTGGCCCACGCCGGCGTTTCACCACGCGTAGCTCCACCACCCGGTCCTCGATCAGGCGATGCTCGATCGGCAGTTCCTTGATCGTCTCGATGTTCCGTCCCGACGCTGCGGCGAGCAGCACGAGCAGCGGCACGAGGTCGAGGATGGTGAGGAACAGCTCTCCGGCGAGGTCCCGGCGGACCGCCGAGGTCATGCCACCCGCGCCCGGTGGGGTCGGCACTTCACCGGTGCCGGCCATCGCCGCCAGCAGTTGGCCATGCTCGCGTTCCGGTCGGCTCAGCGGGTCTTGCAGGTGTTCGGCCAACCGGCGTTCGCCAGCGCGGATCCGGTCGCGGATCGCCGCCGCGTCGCTGCGTGCCGCCTGCAGCAAGGAACGGAACTCCCGGTCGGAGTAGCCCGGCCTCGGCTCGAGCACGTCATCTCGGATGCGCTGGCCGGCGTACTCGACGACCTCCGGGGGCAGCAGCCGGCGCAGCGGTGCGGTTCGCAGCAGCGCGAATACCTCGCGCAGCTCTTTCCAGGCGGACCCGTCGCTGGACGAGGCCGCCCGACGGCGCCGGAACTCCTCCAGATGCGCGGCGCGTAGCTCGCCCGGTGCCAACGGCGAGTTCGGAAGCGCCGCCAGAAAGCGCATCAGCCGAGCCCACGTCCCCCACACGGAGGCGACAGAGGCCCGAGTGCGCCGCCGACCGGTCGGGCCCACCCGCGCGGCGAGCGCCGCCGCGACACCCTCATGCCACCCGGGAAGCGGCAAACGGTGCACCTCTAACAGCTTGTCGCGGCCATCCTCGCCGTGGAAGTGCACCACCAGCCCGGCCTGCTCACCCCAGCCGCCCGCCTGCGCGCCGGTCGCGTCGTAGCTGCCCAGCGGCTGAAGCGCCCCGCGCCCGGCCCGGGTGCTTCCTCGCCCGCGAGCCGTCACTGCGCCGGCTCCGATTCAGCGCGGCTCTCGTCGGCCAGCTGAGCAGCGGAGAGGTCGCGTGGGTCTTCCCAGGCGTCGGGGACGAGCGCCATGCGGGTGTGCATCTCCAGCTCAGCCAGCGCATGCAGGTAAATCTGCGTGGTAGTGATCGACCGATGCCCTAACCGCCGCCGCACCCAGTCCAGCGGATCGCCGAAAACACGGGTGTAGTGACCGCGCTGCGCGGGGTCGAACTCGGCCAGGGCCGCGATATGGCCGCGCTGTAGCTGTTCCAGGGTGATGACCGCGAACGAGTGCCGGAGCAGGTGGGCGTGCCCGTGCAGGGCCACACCCTTCGATCGGCACCGTGTGTTCGCCTCCGTGAACAGCGATTTCCAGGCCGACGGCCTCTACGACCGCATACCTGAGCTGCTCGTGGTGGAGGATCCGGCGCGTCCGGTCGCGTTCCAACCCCACCCGGCTGGTGGAGGTCATCGGGTGAAGGTCGCTCACCTCGATGGTGAAGCCCGCCGGCGGCTGCTCATCGACGGCCCGCGCGGGCTTGAGCCAGCGGCGTTCTGGCTTTCGGAGAGCGGAATGCCGGTCGCCGTGTCGACCTGGAAATCGCTGTTCA